>JAAVXR010000057.1 GCA_022790755.1 Hespellia sp.
AATGAGTTGTTGCGCTGGCCATAGCATCTTTGTTGCCTGTGGATTTTTGAGATAGTCCGACCACAAAGATGTTTCTAACCTAGAATAATGAGGCAAAAGACTCCATGTAGATTTAGAAATAGCTATCAGTATCACAGCATACAGCACATCTATATAGTATATTTCCATCGAATTATCGTTCTCATAGATTTCTTTTCGATAATTCGATAATAAATTCTCTATTTCTCCTATCCCTTCTCCGGTAGTATAATAATATAATAACGAATGACAAACTCTTTCTCCTGTAAGAGTATCTTTACTTATTTGAAATTTCCGGTTCAGCAGAAGATATCCTAATAAATTAGCCAGTATTTTTTGTGGTATGTTAGCTTTTGGATTGGTCCGATTAAAAAATTCAGAACATAACACTTTTGCACTTCCAAAATCATCAGACAGGAAATAAGAAGCTGAACCAGACAGTAAAAAATCGATATCATACATTGTTCGATCCTTAGCTCCTATAGCAGCATCAAAGTATTGTGAGGCAACTGCTAAGTACGGCAAAAACTCCTCTCTGTCAGCTAGATTGTTTTCAATAACACTTTCGGCGTACCGAGAAAGTATGTAAATAACAGGATAGGAAAGTTCATTCGAATTTAACGGAAACTTGGGGTAGTTTTTTTGCGGAATATCATACTCTACTAATTTAGCTTTTGCCTTTTGATATTTAAGCATATAACTGGAAGTATTTGATAAAATCACTTTGTACACCTCTCAAAAACATGGTGAGTCAGATCCATTAAATCTGTACCATGAACATAGAAAACAGACTGATCTGTTTTCAACT
This sequence comes from Hespellia sp., assembly GCA_022790755.1. Lineage (GTDB taxonomy): Bacteria > Bacillota > Clostridia > Lachnospirales > Lachnospiraceae > Mediterraneibacter_A. Next base: position 827 of record JAAVXR010000057.1, read on the forward strand.
CCAAGTCTGCTCCCTTAATCCCAACAATAATCTTCTTTTCAACAGTTGGCAAACTTGAAATAGCGGCACCCACATAGGATACTTTATATGGGTATTCCGTCTTCTGCTGAAATCTCGCAATATCAGCAGATTCTGCACTCTTACCCATGGAACGAAGTTTTTTTCTATAGTAGTCCAAAGTATGTGAAAACCGGTGCTCGTCTTTTTTGAATCAGCAACTGCATCTTTGATTGTCGCACATGCCTCAGTTGAAGAAAGCCGAGCTTTTACTTCTATTGCCACAAGCTCATCGTTTTTATTTGGTTCCTTTCCTTTAGAATAAAATCTGTATGCGATTATATCTGTGCCGTGCTCAGATTCATTCTTTCCAGAACGATTGTATTGTTTACAACGTGGGACTTCATAGTTCAAAACAAACTCAAATAAATCGGCAAACAGGATTTCACTAATATCATTCGAACGTGCAGTTGGTCCAAATGATTCCTTCTTTTGTGGAATCACGTATTGGCGCAGATATTCTTCAGCAGTTAATTTGTGTAAGGCAAGATCTTCTTTCAAATCATCATCCTGGACATAATGTCTTCTAATGTGAAGTGCCCAATCATCAAAGATATTATTATCAATTTCATAAGATAGCTTATAACAATTTAGTGGCTGCTGATCTTCAAAAACCACTCCATCCTCTTTAACAATCCAATTTATGTATTGAGGTTTATACATCTAAACACCCCTTACTATTTTTCTGATATGCGATAGCGCACATTCAAGTACTTGTTTACAAATGAAATCAGTATATCTCTTTACAATAGACTTTCTACTATTAATTGTACTGCATATTCCCACATATCTCCATCCCAAGGGCTCTTTTTAACGTCTCAAAATTTCTTAAGAGGTGTCAGCGTTGAGCTATGTACACCCATGGAATAAATAAAGCAAATTGAATATTTATTTATTATCAATACATAAATATTCAATCATTCTCTTGCCCAAACTTTTGCAAAAGTTTGCCCCCAAAACACCCTTTTTCCCCGATTTCACCCTAAAAACGCCCAAAAAACTGTTTTAAAAAATTGATACCAAAAACCCGCGAACCTCCAGTAATACTGCACCTTCGCGGGCTCTCCCTCTTCCCCAATTTTTACTCATATCACAAGCATCGCATCTCCAAAACTAAAAAATCGATATTTTTCTCGCACCGCCTCCTCATACGCCACAAGAACATGTTCTCTCCCCGCCAACGCAGACACGAGCATAATCAGCGTGGATTCCGGCAAATGAAAATTGGTAATCAAACGATCCAGAATTTTGAACTTATATCCTGGATAAATAAAAATGTCCGTCCAACCACTGCTGGCAGAAAGCCTTCCACTCTCATCCGCCGCAGACTCAATGGTCCGACAGCTGGTCGTCCCCACGCAGATCACACGGTTACCTGCCTCTTTCGCAGCGTTGATCGTTTCTGCCGCTTCCTCACTGATCTGATAATATTCTGAGTGCATATGATGCTCTTTCACATCGTCCACTTTCACCGGGCGAAAAGTGCCCAGTCCCACATGCAGCGTCACTCTGGCAATCTTCACGCCCTTTTCCTGAATTCTATCCAAAAGTTCTTCTGTAAAATGCAGCCCGGCCGTAGGTGCTGCCGCGGAGCCATTATGTGTCGCATAAACGGTGTTATAGCGCTCCCGATCTCTGAGTTGATGTGTGATATACGGCGGGAGCGGCATCTGACCCAGTCGTTCCAGAACTTCCTCAAATATTCCTTCATAATGAAAACGAACCAGTCGATTCCCTTCTTCCACGACATCTACAACCTCGCCCGTCAACAAACCTTCTCCAAATTCCACTCTGGCTCCGACCTTCATCTTTCTGCCGGGCTTCACCAACGTCTCCCAAATATCATTCTGACGCCGTTTTAGCAACAATACCTCTACCTTTGCACCTGTCTCCGTCTTTGTTCCAATCAGTCTGGCAGGTATCACCCTAGTGTCATTGATCACAAGACAATCTCCCGGGTTAAGATACGTTGAAATCTCCCGAAACATGCGATGCTCTATTTTTCCAGTCTTTTTGTCCAACACTAGCATCCTGGAACCGGACCGATCCTGTAAAGGGTCCTGTGCAATCAGCTCTTCCGGCAGATTATAATAAAAATCACTGGTCTTCACTGCTGTTTTCCTCCGGTTCATTTATAATTTTCTCTGGCTCCAATCCCGGCTGCCCGTCCGTCTCCGGCTGTAGTTTCGGTACGTAACCCCCCGCCGGCTTTTCCTGTATTCCACTATATTTATATCTTACAGGAATTGTTTTTTCATAAACCACACGCGTGTCACAAATTCTATCGTGCAGCCCTCTTTTTTCTGTATCAGCTCCGACAAGTAGATACCCTACTCCTGCGATCACTGAGCAGAGAAAGCGTCCCACCGTTTCCCGAAATATCACATTGACCAGACTCAACTGCAACGTACCATCCGCATTGATCACACGCAGGTTCATGGCCCGCTTCCCCAATGTCTTTCCAGTTGCATACGTAAAAATTACAAAGTATCCTGCCCATACCAGATAATGCAGAATATCTTTTCCTGTATATTGAAATAAGATTGCCTGATTCCCCAGATCTCCCGGTAATACTCTACAAATCGCAGAAATCGGAAAAGAAGCGATTAGCGATAGAATCCCAGCAATCATTGAGTCCAGGATAAATGCAGCCACTCTCACAAAAAAGCCGCCATATACCGCTTTGGGTCTGCTATTTTGCATAATACATCAGCACCCCGCTTTCCATCTCCTCGGCAGTTTCTTTCAAAATCTGCGCTTCCGATTTCGGCGTTATATTATTCACTTTGCTAAACAGCGACGCCCAATAAGATTCTTTTTCCGGCAGTGCATAAAACACATCAACTCCAACCTCCCGACTCATGGCTTCTCGCATCTCCTCATAGGAGCTAATCTCATCAATCAAGCCATTTTCCAACGCCTGCTGCGCCGTATAGGTACGTCCGTCTGCCAATTGTTTTACCCGATCAACCGGCATGTCTCTGCCGTCTGCTACACAGTTTACAAAACGTTCATAGACTTCATCCACCTGGCCCTGATAGATTTCTATCTGTTCCTCCGTAAGCAGAGAAGAATCTTTATTTTCTCCGCTGGTGACGCTGAAATAACGAATCCCCAATTTTTCATAGAGTCCACTCAAGTCAAATCCTGACATGATGACACCGATCGAGCCCGTTACCGTGTTTTGATTTGCATAAATTCTGTCTGCCGCGGCCGACACATAATACCCGCCTGATGCCGCGTAGTGCGCCATATAAACCCAAACCGGACAGCCAGTGGACTCCTGATATTCTTTTAACTTATCCGCCAGCTCTTCCGCCTCATAGACCGTTCCGCCAGGAGAGTCTACATAAAGCAGAAGCCCATAATTATAATCATCACGGATCAACCTGTCAATATAGTCCAATGTTGTCAAATGCCGATAGCTCTGCGCTTCATCATATATGGAAGTCTCTTCCTGGGGCTCAATCGTACCAACCACATCCACTACTGCGATGTACCCATAGTCTGGAAGATCAATCTCTTGTTCCCCAATCAGCATCTGTACCACTTCATCCCGTATCGAATTCTGCGCATACCGATTGACCAAAACACTGCTGATCCCTGTGATAATAAACAGAATGACAGCAACCACCAAAGCCACTATTTGTTTGCTTTTCATAACCCATGTTCTCCTTTGCAAAACCGTTCTATGATCTGATCGAAATTCGTAGTTTCCCCTAGAATCCACATTAACTTAACCACTGCAGCCTCCGTGGTCATATTTCCCGCTGAAACCACTCCCGCTTCTACCGCACTGACTCCCACATGATAGATGCCCAAGTCACATCCATCATATACACACTGTGTAGTTACCACCACCGGAATCTTCTGTGCAGTCAATCTGCGAATAGACGGAAGCAGATTTCTGCGCACATTCGGAATCCCTCCCAAACCAAAAGCCTCGATAACAACAGCTTTGTATCCCAGAGAAACAGCGGCATCTAAAATCGCCGAACTACTTCCAGGCGTAAGCTTCACCAAAAGTACGGACGAATCAAAATTTGCATTCAACGTTAACGGTCCGTCGATTAAGCGTTCCGATGTATCATACAGGCTGACGACCCCTTCCACAATTTCTCCCACCGGCTTTCGATTGATACTTTCAAAAGCATGACGATTCTTGGAATAGACCTTCTTCGCACAAATGCCTGAAATAATAGAACCGTCAAACACAATATACACTCCGGCCAATCTGCCGTCCACGGCCGCAGAAAACGCATCCTTCAGATTTCGTTTTCCATCCGTGTCTGGCTCCTCAATCGGTATCTGCGCTCCCGTAAATATAACTGGTTTATTGAGATTCTGAAGCATATAGGCAAGTGCGGCAGACGAATATGCCATCGTATCCGTCCCATGTGTGATGACCACCCCATCGCAGACCGACAGCGCCCGAAATACTGCACTTGCCATGTCCGCCCATTCCTCCGGCTGAATATTACTGCTGTCCAGATTCATAAGCGTTGCATAACGGACTTCACACAAATCTTTCAGTTCCGGAATCAGACAAAGCAGATCCTCCGCCTCTGCCGCGGGCACAAAACCATTTCCCGCTGTTCTGGATGCAATCGTTCCACCGGTAGAAAGCAGCAAAATTTTTTTCAACAGAATGCCTCCATTCTCTGCTTATCAGCTTCGCAGTTCAATCCCCATTGCTTCCAGTTCCTTTAGAATCCTGTCCATAGCCACACTGATATCCGCTTCCTCCAACGTTTTGTCTTTCGCACGGAATACGATCGAATACGCGATGGATTTGAACCCTTCTCGAATCTGAGCTCCTTCATATATATCGAACAATGCATAACTCTCCAGATATGCCCCGCCCTTCTTCTCAATCACTGCCTCAATCTGTCCTGCCAAGATTGCCTTTGGCACCACCATACTGATGTCACGAGTCACCGCAGGGTATTTTGCAATACCCATATACTTTCTGTCAAATGTCGCAAGTTTTACGATTTCCGGCATATCAATCACCGTAATATAAGCACGCTCTCCAATTCCATAATTGTCCGCCACTTCCGGATGTACCTCTCCCAGGTAACCTATCACATGATTCCGATACAAAATATTGGCCTGACGACCCGGGTGAAGAAATGGTTTACCAGCCTTTGGATCATACGTTTCTTTTCCCTGTATTCCAATCTTATCAAAAAATTCCTCCACAACGCCTTTTATATAGAAGAAATCTTCTTTTCCGTACATACCCAGCGTAAATTGCATCCGTTCTTCCGGAAGCTCGGTCAGTGGCAAACTCTTTGGAAGATAAATATTTCCGAGTTCGTACAAACGGACCTCTTTATTCCGACGATTATAATTATTGGCCAGAGACGTCAACATGCCATTCAGAGAAATGGTACGCATAATACTGTAGTCTTCTCCCAAAGGATTCATGATCTGGATAGCCTGACGGAGCGTCGAATCTGCAGGCAAAAGCAATTTATCAAATACTTTGGGACTCTCAAATGAATACGTCATTCCCTGACTGAATCCACAAAATTCTGCAATGTCTCTCGCAATTTCTTCCACTCTTAATTTGAACGACAATTTTCCTGTCGTCGCTTCTCCCGTCGGCAGCGTTGTCGGAATATTATCATAACCATAGAATCTCGCCACTTCCTCGGCCAAATCTGCCAGACAATTCAGGTCCTGTCGGAAAGTCGGCACAATTACTTCTTTCGTGTCTGCATCGTACTCCAGATCCAGTTTTTGGAAATAGGCAATCATATCCGTCTCTGGAATTTGAATTCCTAGAAGTCGATTCACCGCCTCCGCATCAAACGCCACGCGAACGACTTCTTTTTTCACCGGATAACAGTCCACCATACCGCCAACCACCTCGCCGGCTCCCATCTCTTCTACCAACTGACAGGCCCGATCAATCGCCGCCTGTGCATTATTGGGATCAAGCCCTTTTTCAAACTTACCGGAAGCATCCGTTCGAAGCCCTACTCTCTTACTAGATTTACGGATATTTGTTCCGTCAAAGCATGCTGCTTCGAAAAGCACTGTCTGTACCTGATCCGTTATCATAGAGTTCTCTCCTCCCATGATCCCGGCAATTCCAATCGCTTTTTTCCCATCACAGATCATAAGAACATTTTCGTCCATGGTACGTTCTTCCCCATCCAGCGTCACAAATTTTTCGTCTTTTTCGGCTGTACGCACCACAATCTCTGCACTTTCAATCGTCGCCAAATCATATGCATGCATTGGTTGACCGAATTCTTCCATCACATAATTGGTAATATCCACCAGATTGTTGATCGGACGAATACCGACGGAAGCCAACCTTCTCTGCATCCATTTCGGCGATGGAGCAATTTTTACGTTTTTGACCACCCTAGCACAGTATCTCGGACATAGGGTTTCATTTTCCACACGTACCTTGATATATTGATTGACATCTTCTTCATTCCCAGTTTCTGTTACCTCTGGCGGTACAAATTCCTTCCGAAACGTCGCTGCAGCCTCACGGGCAATCCCAATGACACTGTAACAGTCCACGCGGTTGGAAGTAATCTCATACTCGAAAACCACATCATTTAATCCCAGTACTTCGACGGCATTTTTACCCACTTCGGCTTCATCCGGGAAAATATAAATTCCGGATTCCGGCGCTTCCGGATACATTTCTCTTGATGAGCCCAATTCTTCAATCGAGCACATCATCCCATAGCTCTCCACACCGCGCAGTTTGCCTTTTTTGATTTTAACGCCGCCTGGCACTCTCTGTCCTGGTTCATGGCCACCGGCGACACGTCCGCCATCCAGAACCACCGGTACTTTCGCGCCTTCAAACACATTGGTCGCTCCCGTCACGATCTGCAATGTCTCTGTTCCCACATTCACCTGGCAGATCACCAGTTTATCTGCATCCGGATGTTTTTCGATCTTTTCAATCTGTCCAACCACAATCCGGTCTAAATCGGCATCCAGAATCTCATACCCTTCTACTTTCGTTCCTGACAGCGTCATTGCATCTGTATATTCCTGCGCAGTGACGTCAAGAGCCGGCACATACGCTTTGATCCATGATAATGAAGTATTCATCTCTATATTCCCTCCTACTGAAATATTTTCTATTCTTTGATTTGTTAGAACTGATTTAAGAATCGGATATCATTTTCATAAAGAAGACGCATATCGTCTATCTCATATTTCAACAAAGCAATTCTCTCCAACCCGACACCGAACGCAAAACCGGTATATTCTTCCGGATCA
>JAAVXR010000058.1 GCA_022790755.1 Hespellia sp.
GGATGCCGCCGAAAGCCCGATCTGCGCCATGGACGGCGCATTGAGGGCGGTTGCGTCCCCTTCTCAACACTCTTCATCAGAACATTTAGAAGCACTTAGATTCAAAGCCCGGAGCATTGAAGAACACATGCGTTGCTTGGGCCACCAGAATGGCGCCGCAGCCGAGCGAACACAAGACGCATGCCTTCCTCCTCCCCCCCACACAAACACAAAAAGGGCGCCGCCCAAAACGACACCCTCTATCAATTCAGCATTGTATATCTCAATACAAATTAAGCTTCGTTTACAGCATCCTTTAATGCCTTGCCGGCCTTAAACTTCGGTGCTTTGCATGCAGCAATCTTCATCGTTGCGCCAGTCTGTGGATTTCTGCCCTCTCTGGCTGCTCTCTTGCTAACCTCAAATGTACCAAATCCCACCAACTGAACTTTCTGATCATTCTTCAACTGAGCTGTTATGACATCCACAAGAGCTTTCAATGCTTTCTCGGAATCTTTCTTAGACAAGTCTGCCTTTTCTGCAATCGCTGCCACTAGTTCTGTTTTGTTCATGGAATGTTATCCTCCTCTTAATTATATTAGAACTCCCATGCTGTTGTGTACAGTCATGAATTCTACGATGATGATAAGCTTGTCTCATATGACTGCCGATATGATACCCGCTCCTGAATATTGTTATACCTGTTTTCCCCACATTTGTCAAGGATTTTCGGGATATCCCAACTTTTGTAATACTGGCAGTCATCTCTGTTATTTTTCAGCAATTGCCTTCATTTCATAACATTTTATCAATCATTGCAAGCACTTCTTTCCCCATTGCTTCTGACTTCGCGTCCGCATCTTCCAGAGAAGTCCCTTTTACGCCGTAATAGAATTTCACCTTCGGCTCTGTACCAGACGGACGTACACATAACCATGTCCCATCCGGCATATCATAGTACAATACATTGGAGTTCGGAAGTCCAGTTGCCGTCACTTCGCCGGTTGCCATATCTTTGATTGTATCCATTTTATAATCTCTCGCTTTTAATACCTGATATCCAGCGATTTCTGTCGGAGGATTCTTCCGCAATGTCTCCAGAATCTCCTGAATCTTGGCAATCCCTTCGATTCCTTTCAATGTAATAGACTGCACGGCATCCTTGTAATAACCATACCGCTCATACATATCAATCATAGCATCCCAAAGCGTCTTCCCTAATGTCTTATAATAAGCTGCTGCTTCGCAGAGAGCCATGGTAGCCACAATCGCATCTTTATCTCTCGCATACGTACCAATCAGACAACCATAACTTTCCTCGAAACCAAAGAGATAAGTACCTTTTTTCTTCTGCTCAAACCCAAGTATCTGCTGCCCAATATACTTAAACCCAGTCAGCACCTCAATGAGGCCCACGCCATAATAGTCGGCAATCGCACGCGCCATATTGGATGTTACAATCGTTTTGATCAGATAGCCGTCTTCTGGCAGTCCTTTCAACGCTTTCCTCTGTCCAAGTTCATAGTCTGCAAGAAGACATCCTGACATATTACCTGTCAGCACTTTATATTCGCCGGACTTTGTATCTTTGACATAAACACCCAGTCGATCGGCATCCGGGTCCGTTGCAAGTACAATGTCAGCGTCCACTTCTCTGGCAAGCTTCAAGCCAAGTTCAAACGCTTCCTCTGCCTCCGGATTCGGATAGGAGACTGTCGGGAACTCTCCATCCGGCAGTTCCTGTTCCTTCACCACATAAACATTCTCAAAACCAAGTTCTCTCAAGATCCGTCTTGCCGGGATATTTCCAGTTCCATGCAGAGGGCTGTACACAATCTTTAATTCTTTCCCCATAGCGTCAATTGCATCCTGATGCAGCACCTGCTGTTTGAGCTCTGCGATATACGCATCGTCTATTTCTATCCCGATTATCACATAGAGGCCCGCTGCCTTCGCCTCCTCCAAAGACATCGTCTTCATTGTCGTGAAATCTTCCACCGCTTTTACTTCTTCCATGATATTTTTATCATGTGGCGGGGTAATCTGTGCTCCATCCTCCCAGTAAACCTTGTAACCATTGTATTCAGGCGGGTTATGGCTAGCTGTTATATTAATGCCCGCAATACATCCCAGTCGGCGAACCGCATAAGACAATTCAGGGGTCGGACGCAAGGATTCAAACACATTGGCCTTGATTCCATTTGCCGCCAGACAAAGTGCCGCTTCATCCGCAAATTCCGGAGACATTCTTCTGGAATCATAAGCAATCGCCACGCCGCGATCTGCTGCACCTTGCTTCAAAATATAGTTTGCCAATCCCTGAGTCGCTTTTCTCACCGTATAAATATTCATCCGGTTCGTACCCGCACCGATGACCCCTCTAAGCCCGGCTGTTCCAAACTCCAGGTCCGCATAAAACCGCTCCTTGATCTCATTTTCATCCTCTTTGATTCCTTCTAATTCTGCTTTTGTATCCGCATCGAAGTACGGGTTTGACAACCATTCCTCATATTTCTTTTTGTAGTCCATATTGGTACCTCCTGTATTCCTACCTGTTTTCTTCGGCCTCTGCACTGATTATACATCATTTCTCTATAAATGAAAAGAAAATATGTGGTCGATGAAATGCATTTTTTCTTCCGTCTGCTCAATACAAATGCGCAATTTTTCCACACTTTTTTCTGAGATCCAAGCCTTATTTGAATGATAATAAGAATTCGCAGTTTTCCAGAATTTTTCCGGGTAGGAAAGCCGGATCGCCAGATATTCCTGCTCCGCGTTACTCAGTGATCGAACCTCGCAATAATTCTGAAGCAATTTTCGCCCAAGACTGTGTTTCCAACGATGTTTTTCCATGACTTTTCGGAAGAAGTAATAGAGATCCGCCATTTGAATATCTGTATGAAAGCTTTCAAAATTTGTGGTTGCCAACTGCCCAGGCAAGAACAACACATTATGATAATTATAATCTCCATGTACCAGCCACATCTCTTCCATACTCTTTTGATGAAGTTCTTCATATCCAGATTCTTGCAACCGATTCTGTGCATTCTGCGCAATTTCAAACATCATCTCGAAATATTTCAGGTATAACAGCTCGAACTCCCCTTTATTCACCTTTGCCCGCATAAATTCCCGCACTTTTCGCAGTTCTTTATTGTGACGAACATACTCCTCCTGTAAATTTCGCCCGGTAAACGGTTTCATCTCTTTATTTTCCCATTTCATCAACTGATGCAAATTTGCTAAATTACGGACTGCCGCGATGAGTTCTTGTTCCCGCTTTACATCACATTCCTTTCCGGAAAACCATTTTTTCAGAATATAACGCGTACCATCCCTGTACGTACTTAAATAACTGCCTTCCTTGGTCAAAACCGGTGTGTCCACATTTGAATACCCATTGCGTTCCAACTGCTCGCATAGTAAATATAATAATGGAGCTCTTTTTTCCGAGAAATGCACTTCTTTCAATAGCAAACTGCCCTGATTCGTATCGCAAAAAAACGCACCCCTTATTTTGCGGGTGCTTCTTACTTCAATATCATATTGGTCTAAAACTTCCAATTCATATTCTTTCATGGCCGCCCCCAGCATCACACGATTCATAGTTCTTTTTAATGTATGATGCAATGGGGACTGGTATGCTAAATTTTCAGTTTTTGTTTTACATATTCACTGAGAAATTCTTTTGTATTACGTTCAGGAGCATCTATCACCATCTCCAACAGCTCGTTGAGCATGTCTCCCAATTCTTTTCCCGGTTTCATGCCAAGCTTCATCAGATCCCTGCCCGTAACTGCCATTTGGCGAAGAGTCACACACTCTTCCTCCACTAGAATCTGCCGATATATTTCTCTCATTTCTAAAATATTTTCTATTTTTGCCCGTCTCTTATAACTACTTTGCGCGCGCACATCCGCCATACGAACCTCCAAATACAGTGGAAATAGCTCCACACCAATCCGGTTCATGGCTCGTCTGACATTCCTCGGCGTCGCCGCAACACGGTAGTCATGATAGCAAACCAGGCGAGTGACTTTTCGTACCGTTTCATTATCAAATTTCAGTCTTCGGAGTACTTTGCGCGCAATTTCCTCGCTGACCAGAGCATGTCCTTTGAAATGATCCACTCCCATGGAATCCGTCGTCTTCATGGATGGTTTCCCCATGTCATGGAATAACATCGTCAACCTCAGTATTTTATTCGCCCGCACATGTTGCATGGCATGCAGTGTATGCTCATCTACATCATAAATATGGTGCTTTGTATGCTGTTTCACACCGACCATCTCATCCCACTCAGGCAGAATCACTTTCGTAATTCCCAGTTCATATGCGTCGCTTAAAAGTCGCGGATGATCGGAAACCAACAATTTCACCAACTCTGTCCGAATCCTTTCCGCACTGATCTTTTTCAGAGTGGGAACCAGTGCAGGAATCGCCGCCGCAGTATGCTCCTCAATTGGAAATTCGAGCTGTGCAGAAAAACGCACTGCACGTAAAATCCGCAGAGCATCCTCAGAAAACCGTTCTTTCGGATCTCCTACGCAACGGATCAAGTGACTGTTCAAATCCTTCATTCCCCCGAATGGATCAATCAGCCGGTCCTCATCATTGTAAGCCATTGCATTGATCGTAAAATCCCGACGCTTAAGGTCTTCGATTAGATTTCTTGTAAATGTCACCGACTTCGGATGGCGACTGTCTTCGTAATCTCCATCAATCCGATATGTCGTAACCTCAAAACCTGATTTTCCAACCAGAACTGTCACTGTTCCATGCTCAATCCCTGTATCTACCGTTCTGGGAAACAATGATTTCACCTGCTCCGGTGTCGCGGACGTCGTAATATCCCAGTCTTCCGGCTTTCGACTTAGTACAGAATCTCGCACACACCCACCGACAATATACGCTTCATATCCGTGTAAAAGCAGATTTTCCAAAATCATATTTACCTTTTTAGGTAATGGTATCTTCATACTATCTTCAGATCCTCCATTTCTCTATTTCACGCCCGAAGGGCCACCCATTCGTATAGGCAACCAAATATTGAGGACACCATTCTCATTTATCCCGTCACAAACGGAACATCATTCAGCGCCCTTCGTTCTGGCCTTTTCCGCATTTCTTTTCCTAAGCGCCAAGACTAATGCGAAGCTTAGCACGACTGCAACAACACAGCAAATTACAAAAAACATAAACATTTTATGGTATCCTGCCACTTCCCCAAGCGAATCCAGCCAGGAACCAATCATCGTCGGAACAAAAAGGTCCGGCAGATATATGACCATAGACGTCAAACCGATTGCCGTCGCCGCATACTGTATCGGAATATCAATCTCATTCAGCACCGACCACATTACTCCATACATCATCATAGCAAACGCAGAGGCAATCAGTGAGAGCGCTACGCCATATGTAAGACTTCCCGTATCTGCAACCGTAGTCGCCAGGAAAAATACTACAGCTAGGATCACAAAACCGGCTGCATACAGCTTTAACGTAGATTTCAACATCTTATCTGCAATATAACCACCGAGTGGAGATAAGAAATAGAATACATATCCTCTGATAATTCCTAGAAATGCGGAATCTGCTACTTCCATTCCAAGCTGTGACGAAAGATATGGGGTAAAATAAGACACATTCGAGTATATCGTATACATTACAAACATAATGATGGACGCCCACCAGAGATAAGGATTCCTGACAGCTTTGCCGACATCTGACAATTTAAACTTGTCCTCTTCCGCAATCTCCCCCATCGCCGTATTCTCTTCTTTAAATGTAATCTGTACGAGAACTCCGGCTATGATCACTGCGATTGCCATACCCATAATCGTCTTAAACATCGCATCATGGGCATTTTCTGTAGATGCATAGAGCGCCCAGAAGATCAGTCCACATACCAGACTGATAATCGAACCAAGTGCATAGTACCAACCGTAAGTGGACCCAGAATCCTCTTTTCCACCAATCAAACGAAGCCCTTTATTCAATGCCGTCCAGAAAACAAAAGACGTCGTTACTGCAAACAGAAAGAACACGATAACAGCCGTTACGTAATTCATGGAAAATGCCATTACAAATCCCAAAATTCCTGTGCCATAGAGTGACAAAACCAGCATCTTTTTTGTTGGGAACTTATCTGCCACGATACCACCGGGGATGTAAAGAATCAAACATCCGATTGCATACGCCGAGAGCAGCCATCCAGCCTGCGCGTTCGTCATATGAAATGCCTCAACCAACTTATCATAATAGACGTATTTAATATAAGGCAACTCGTAAATGACCGAACCGGCGATCGAGAAAGAGATTACCGCCATAAGCGTGTGAATCCCCAGTTTCTTTTTCTTTTCCATTATAATTTTCCTTTCTTTTGAGTTCACTATTGGCAGAAACTATGCATAAAAATGGGGGAATTCCATTTTTATTGCACTTAATTGTATCACGACACTTTGCAGATTGCAACTTTTGGTATAGAATAAGAAGATATAGATACCATTTTAAATTCGGAGGATAACATTCAAAATGAAAAAGAAAATCGGTGCAGACTTTTTTCGGGAATATGTAAACATTACAGACATGAAGCCAAATGGGAAGGGTCTGTTCACCTATGTGAAATATACTACCGTGATGGAGGAAGATAAGTACTTGTCCGATCTCTACCTCTACGATATGGAGTCCAAAACAACCATTGAGCAACTTACATCTGACGGTTATGTAAATGCAAATGAATGGCTGGACGAAGAGAACCTGATTATCCTAGGTGCCCGGGAGGAAGACGATAAGGCAGAGGAGGAGAAAGGAATCCCCCTCATTGTTTTCAATAAATTCAACATACGAACCAAACAATATACAAAGCTTTTCAAACTGTATCACAGCGTATATAAATTCTGTATCATTGACGAGAACAGATACCTTATGCTCGCCAGCGAAAGTCCGACAAGAGACCAATGGCTGGAAGAGGCAAACGGAGATTGGGAGCAATATCTCAAGATCCAAGAGCGCGAGAGTAAATATGTTATCGCAGATGAAGTACCATTTTGGTCCGGTTCCGGCGATCTGTGCAACAAGGAAAGGTATCGGGCATATTTGTATGATCACGGGGAACTGACCCTTCTGCATGACGACTCTTTCTCCACATGGGATATCGCTTCTTACAAAGACGAATACGGTATTTTCTATGGACTGGAACCCGGCGGCTTCCAGAAAAGCCAGGGCAAACTTTTCAAAATAGACTATCAAACCAAAGAGGTCACCGCAATTGACGATTCCCTGCAATATATTTACACGAAAATCCAACCCGTTGATTCGAACCATATCCTGGTTTGCAGAAACGACTGCACGCTTCACGGAGAATACCAAGATGAATACATTGACGTCATTGATCTGAAAACAGGTAACTTTACCAGAAATAACAAACGCTCTGACTGGCATCTCTATGACATGGTGATGACTGATATCTCTTATCTTTCCGGGTGGCTCAACAAAATTGTCACAACAGAAGATGGTTTCTTTTTTATTTCTACCGTTCGCGACAGTTCTAATCTCTACTTTGTCAAATATGGCGATGATGAAAGTTTGCGGCCTATCACCTGCCAGACAGGAAAGATTTTGGACTATTTTGTGGATGGAGATACCATCTGGATGTCGGCTATGCGCGGCATCTCCGGCGGTGAATATTACACATTGAATCTAAAAACCGGCGAGGAGACTCAGATTACAAATGCGAATCAACATCTGGAAAACGAATACGAATTTCCAGAAATTGAGGACCTGACTTTCACCAATTCCGATGGAATCGAGATTCAAGGCTGGGCGATGCGTCCTTGTAACTTTGATCCCCAGAAAAAATATCCAGCGATTTTATTTATCCATGGCGGCCCAGAATGCGCCTATGGACCGGTCGGTATGCACGAACAATTTGCCATGTGTGCAGAAGGTATGGGCGTCATCTTCTGCAATCCCCGCGGTTCTGAAGGTCGAGGAGCCGATTTCATGGACATTCGAACGAAATGGGGCACCGTAGACTACGCTGATTTGATGGAATTTACAGAACATGCCGTCGCAACCTGCAACTGGATTGACGAAGATCGTCTCGGCGTCACCGGTGGTTCCTATGGCGGAATTATGACCAACTGGATTGTCGGCCATACGAACCGATTCAAAGCGGCAATCTCCGATCGCGGTGTATCTGAACTGTTCGGCGATTTCTTCCTCGGTGATATTGGGATGGCCTGCAATATGGATACTTACGGCTGTACACCATGGGAGAATCCATCCTATATCTGGGAGCAATCCGCCCTCAAATATGCTTCGGATATCAAAACTCCAATCCTGTTTATCCATGGAGTCGACGACTGCCGTTGCCCATTCGTCCATTCACTGATTCTCCATTCCGCAATTACCTACTGCGGCGGAACCTCCAAAGTGGTCGGCTTCAAAGGAGAAGCACATGAATTGTGCCGTAGTGGTTCTCCTGTCAACCGTGAAAGGAGAATTCAGGAAATGCTAAAATGGTTTCAGCAATATCTTTAAAAAGAAGATTCAGGAAAATTGCTCCAATCGCCCGAATCAGAAAGAGGGAAAATAGAAATGAAAAGAAACAGTATGCTTTACAAGTACATCATGATCTTCCTATGCACTATGACCTGTGTTGTTTATTGGATTCCTTACGCCTGCAATGATTTTTATAATCATTTCATCGAAACTTACCAAATTACATATGGACAGGCCGGAGCTCTTCTGAGCTTTTTTGGTGTCACCTCCGTCATCGGATATTTCATCGGAGGCTGGATCGCCGATAGATTTCATCCCAAAAAATTAGTCGTCGGGTCCGCAATTTTGACCGGATTGGCCGGTACGGTCGTCGCTTTTTCTTCCAATTACACCGTACTCTGTATCATGTTTTTCATCTTTGGTATCACATCCGTCTGTATGCACTGGTCCGCTTTCCTCAAAGTCATCAAAAACATCGGTGAGGACGATGAACAGGGAAGATTATTTGGTTTCTATAATTTTTCTTTCGGGGCCTTTGGCCTGATCTGCACATACATTCTCCTCTTTGCCATGGAAACGTTTCTCTCAAAATGGGAATTCCGCTCCGGTATGATGATATATTGTGTCATCTCCATTCTTTCCGGAATTCTCACCTGGATTCTGGTTCCCTATGACGAGGAGAAAGCAAAAGCGCGTGCCGCTGCGGACGATGCAATTGACTTCAAATTAGTTCTAAAAGTTTTGAAAATGCCTATCACCTGGTATTTGGGCTTTTTCACGTTGGGTTACTTTTTCATCCGCTCCACCATCCCCTATCTGAATCCCTATTTGACCGACTGTTTCGGTGTCTCCATCGGGCTTGCCGCACTGCTCACCAATACTCTGCGCTCCGGTATGAATCTGATCGCAGGACCAATCGGTGGCTTTGCCATTGATAAACTCAAAAGTTCTACTAAGGTTGTAACCATCGGCAGCATCGGAACTCTGATCTTTACCGTCATTATTATGCTGGTTCCCCGTGGTTCCGGCAACCTGGTACTTCTGATGACAGTCTGTGTGATTATGCTTCTTTTCTCCTATTTCAACTCGACCGCGCTTTACACGCCCGTGACGGAGGCAAAAGTCCCTTTTCAGTATGTCGGCACCGTGCTCGGCATCGCGTCCTGCATCGGTTACTCGTCCGATCTATGGATCTATAATGTCATAGGAAACTGGCTGGACCGTTATGGCGACAGCGGATATACCCGCATCTGGGCGCTGCAAATGGGCGGCGCAATTATGATGCTCATTTGCGGCTTCTTGCTCGCCGGACTATACAAAAAAGCAAACAAAAACGAGACTTGAGAGCATCCAACACCAGAAAATCAACCGCACAGATAAGCGCAGGAAAGGTTCGAACAAACACCGCACAGATCGGAGGAAAACATGCAAAACGTCATCAATTATCGCAGAGAATTTCATAAATATCCGGAGACGAGCTGGAATGAAATCAGAACCAGTGCAAGGATCATCGAAATTTTGACAGAAATTGGTGTCCCTGAAATACTGTTCGGCGAGGATGTCGTCGATATATCCCTGCTGAAATCACCGATTGACCTCTCGAAAAAAACTAGAGAGGCCAATATGCAACGTGCTGTCTCACAGGGTGCAAATCAAAAGACTGCCGAACAGACCGATGGATACCCAGGCGTCATCGGCATCATTGATACCGGCAAACCCGGACCAATATTCGCCCTTCGTTTTGACATCGACTGTCTGCCTTATGATGAATTCTGCGAGGCCGGCTATCGCCCTTTTGATGAACAATATATTTCCGTGGTTCCCGGGTGTGTCCATGCCTGCGGCCACGATGCGCACGCTGCGATCGGCCTTGGCCTAGCCAGGGAAATCATGACGCACAGAGAGGACTACTATGGAAAGATCAAACTGATTTTCCAGCCGGCCGAGGAGGGAAATTTCGGGGCGCTCTCCATTGTATCCAAAGGCCACTTGGATGACGTAGACCGTTTTCTAGCAATCCATCTTGCGCTCTCCGCAGAAAATGAACCGCTTCCCTCCCACACCCTTTGCTGTGGAGTAAAAGATTTTATGAGCTGCCAACAGCTTGACGTCACCTTTCACGGTCGCGCGGCTCACCCTTGTGGAGCAGCCCAGGAAGGAAAGAACGCGCTTCTTGCCTGTTGCAGCGCCGCATTAAATCTGCACTCCATCGCCATGCACGAAAAGGGGCTGGGAAGAGTCAATGTAGGAATGATCCACGGAGGCGATTGTACGAATACAATCTGTCCGGAATGTACGATCGGACTTGAATTTCGGGGACAATATAGAGAAATTACAGAGTATTTCAAAAGACGGGTATTTGATATCCTGGACGGAACCTCCAGACAGTATGATCTGAACTACACCTATGTTGACCACGGTGAGAATCCCGCCGGATGCTCCGATGATACGATGATGCATATCGTACAGGAGGAAGCTGCAGAGATCCCTTGGTTCTCTCACATCTATTATGAAGGAAATCTGGGTGGGACCGACGACGCCGCTGCGATGCTGAACCGCGTCCAGGAACACGGCGGAATTGGTTCTTATATCGGAATCGGATGCGACGTCACGGCACCTTTGCACAATCCCAAATTCGACTTTGATGAAACATGCATGGAACCTACCGTTGCACTACTGGCCAGAATACTGAAGAGAAAATAGAACTCACTTTACACGTACCAGTTTTTTATTTTCTATTCTGTAAATCATATCACATTCATTGGCCAGACTCATATGGTGCGTTACCAAAAGCAATGTCTTGTTCTGGCGAACCTGTCGGATAGAATCAATAACGGCTTTTTCTGTCTCCATATCCAGAGCAGCCATTGCCTCGTCCATAACCAGAAGTTCAAACTCTTTATATAAAGCTCTCGCCAACGCAATTCTCTGTCTCTGCCCACCAGAGATGATGGCACCGTTTTCTCCAATCAAAGTATGCACACCATCCGGCATTGCCTGCACTTCCTCCCATATCTGTGCACATTTCAGACATTCTTCCACACGCGCATCGTCGATGTTGCACTCTTCCTCAAAAAAGGCCACGTTATTCCGCACGGTTTCGCCATTCAGGTGCGCAACCTGCGGAATATAGCTTACCAACTGACCAATATCCGCTCTACAGACCCCAATTTCATCTGTATGGGATACGAGATTATAATCATCAAAGTATATGCTCCCTTTCTGAGGTTCCAACAATCCCAAAACCAGATCCAGCAAAGTGGTCTTGCCGGAACCGGAAACGCCGATAACAGCCACAGAATGACCAACTGGAACTTCAATGGAGACATCTTGGAAAATTTCTGTTCCTTCTTGATAGCCAAATGTTAGATTGCTGACAAAAAGTCCTCTCTGAAAAGTCAGCTCTTTGCTGCGAAGAGTTTCTGTCTGTGCCTCTTTCTTCTTCATATCTGCATATTGATTTAGCACCTTACGCAAAGTATGATAAGATTCCCTGGAAAACTCGATCATGTTCAGTTCACTCAAAAGCGTATTTGCCAGAGGCAGCATGCGGACCATAGCCGTAATATACAACACCATGGGCGCGAGTATCACAGCTAGATTTGATCCTACCACCAGGATGATCGACAGAATCACAAACATTGCCCCCAACACAGAGTTGCGCAGAACAACACCGATACTGCTATTCTTATACTGATACTCTTCTTGGACCCGCGCAAACGCAGCACTTGCTTCTTTATACTTCTTTAAGACAAATGCCGAACGCTCGTCAATCTTCATTTCTTTGAAAGAGCCATAGGCAATGGTAATCTGCGCATTTGCCCGAATCGCACAAGCCCTGCTTTTTTCTCCATAATCCTTCATTCGTTCACGATTACGACGGGATATCATTATAATAAACAGCGCTAACGCGACACTGCTTATAGCGCCAACCCATTTCGAGACATAGATTAGAATCATAGTGTACCCCATCAACGTGATACCACTACCCCAAATCGCGACACAAGATACTAGAATCTGTAAACAGTTTACCGTGTCTTGACGGACCATGGTCAAAACCTGCATGGCCGACTTTTGATTGTGCGCCGTCAGATCTTCCTTGACCAGAGTTTCATAGACTTTCGTAGATAATTTTTGCGCCCCGTCACATATAAAATAACTGGAAAGTTTACTCTTATATAATTCAAACAGACATTTCCCGGCAGATACCCCTGTCATACAGAGGGTAAATACAATCAATCCAGGTGAGACCTGATTCTCACGGACCACTTTATTGATAATATAAACAATCGTAGAAAAACTGAAAATATCTACCAAAGGACTCACAAAACTGAACGCCGCCAACCATTTCCAGCGTTTACGATCTTCCCTGTCCAGATTGTCCTTCAAATAACGAAATATCTCTGTCATGTGGACTCCTTTCAGATACTTCTTCTCCTGAAATTCATTCTTTTTTTATATTTTGCAGCTATGGCCATACAACGCCCCTGTATACGAAACAACAAATAGCAATGAAAACAGCTGAAAAACAGCAATCGCTCTCTTAAGGGGACCCGCGAATAGAAAGGATTCCCCCTTTCGGCTACTGCCTGCTTTTTGATCTTTTGACAGGCTTTCGATGCCTGTATCCGACCGTCTCGCACCTGACTCCCCTGCAACCGTCTCATCGCCGCATAATTTTTTTCTAATTTATCTATAATAAACAATTCCCACTCCATCGCGAAATCAAATCGCCCTTTTTGATATTCGCAGTCTCGGATTCTTCGCGCACATTCATAATATTTTGCTTCTTGAACTGCGGCAGAGAACTGTGTGACACTTTTGGGATGAACCCGATAATAATACCATTTCTGCAAAGAAAACACGGATCGAATTTGTTGTGAGACCAACAGATACAGAAACCAGGTATCTTCCCCCGGAATCAATTCCGTATCAAAGCGAAGTCCACGCAGCAAAGATGATCGAATCATTTTCCCGCCGATACCTGACATGGTGATTCGATCATCTTTATGGAATTTCTTTTCTGTATCCGCCCCTTCTGCCACCTGCCACCGAGGTCTCTCGTCTGCAGGAGGCATCTCCATGAAAACTTTTTCCAATTGCCCGGAATTCCCTCTCGCATAAGCACAGAAGGCCAGACCCGCCTGTTGTTCTTCCATCTGATGGAGCATTTCTTCCAACAATAGCGGATGAATGATATCATCGCTGTCCAGAAAAAAAATATAGTCTCCCGCGGCAGTATCAAGCGCATAATTTCTCGCTGATGACACGCCGCTTTTCTTCTGGTGGAACAACTGAATCCGACTGTCCTCCGCCCTCAGTTTCTCACAAATTTCCGGCCCTCGATCTGTGGAACCGTCATTTACAACGATGATCTCCAAATCTTCCCATGTCTGTCTCATGACCGATTGGAGGCATTGCTGTATAAACGATTCTGAATTATACATAGGAATAATCACCGATATCTTTTTCATTGGACACCCTTAGATTTATTCAAATGACCTTGAGTTTCTTATTCTTCTTTCTTTTTTTCAATAATGCGTCCGCATTCGTAAGAATAACCACAGATAATGCCGTAAACAGTATCACGGCATAGAGCGCCGATTTGATCACGAAGAACTGCAAATCGGAGAATCTGTCTGGGAAGACAAAACTAATATAGCCGTTTGCCGTCTGTGCATCGTAATCCTCGATCGTTTCAATCGCCTGATTCGTGATAGATGAAATCTCTTTCTTCAGGGCCTCCACCATTTTATCTGCCTCTTCTCGCTGCGCATCCCCGCCAGTTGCCGTTGAAAGACTTTGGATATGATAGTTATTCGTCTCAATATTCAACTGATTCGCTGTAGCTGCCTCCAGACGCGCATTCGCATCTGCAGCAAAATAATCCGTACCAATCTTCGTTCTGGATTGATAGAATTCTCCATCTTCATCTCTGGTCGGAACCAGAACGGCACGGGTGATATCTCCGTCGTAACGGTCGATCGCCGCGATTCGTACCCGATAAGCTGCTAAGTTCTTCAAATACTCCACATTTGTCACCCGGTTCTCGTAATTTAAACGGGATATATACTGCCCACTGTTATGAGAAAGACCGTATTTCAGAACATAAGCCTGATATCTCTCCAGAGAGACATCCTGAAAATTTTTTGCTTTATCCTTGATAGAACCAAAGCTTTCCTGCGTCACATCCGACACAAACGTGGCATTTTCTGCACTACACATATCCATATACTCGATCACATTGTTGATTTGGCTGTCGAGATATTTATGTACATCCAGATAATCCAGATCGGTGACTCCAGAATAATCCTCCTCCAGAACATCTGTCTTTCTTCCATAGCTTTCCGTAAAATATTCATAATAAGCATCCGAAACGGCTTTTAGCAACACATCCTTATCCAGAGACGCCGTCCGTTTCGAGGCATTGTAGGATACCTCATATTCTGTGGATACGTAAAGTTCATCCACGGAAACTCTGTCTCGAGCCTTGACATTGCCAATCCCCAATGTGTTTTTGAGCTCTCCTACAGACAGATTACCCAGTTTCTCATTTTCCACCGCTCTCTCTAAGACTTCATTGCTAAGGATTTCACTCGCATCCAGCGTCGTGCTGTTCGGAGTCAATCCCTTCGAAGCTTTGGGATAGGTAAAGCTCATTCTAAAACTGCCAGAATAGGGCATTCCTGTCATAAAGAATCCCATACAAAGTGCCCCGCATAAAATAGACACCAGCAGAATGCGAGGAACTGCCTTTCCATATCTTTGCAGCCCTTCCTTGATCTGAGGCAATTGTTTTTGGCTGACAACCTGCGCAGCGAACAGGATACCGCAGATCACAAGAGGCGCAAACAATAGCAATTTCAAGAGCGGTCTGATTGTATATAGCATAAATACTCCTCCCAATATCACTCAATTAATTTCTACCACTACTAATTCCGGACGATTGTTGATCCGTGGAATCTTCCCATGGCCGCCGATGCCTCGTGAAACAATCAGCGTTCCATTTGTCAACGCATATTGCCCGCCTGCATATTCTGGGAAAAAGCCTTCCTCCGGATGATAGATACCTCCAAGTTTTGGAATACGAATCAATCCGCCATGATAGTGCCCGGCAAACGCCAAATCAAAATCGGCATCTTTTAACTTACTATAATACAAATCCGGAAAATGTGAAAGAACTACTTTATAATCCCTCTTTTTCCAAAAATTGTCCATTTTAGCCTTGGCCCATTTATCATAGCCGGCCGCCTCTATTGAGATGCCCGCAAGGCAGATCGTCGTATCACCCTTGGTAAATTCTGCACTCTGATTAATCAGTACAGTGACTCCTTCCTCCTCCAACATTTCATCAAGCGCAACGGAATCCATTCTACCATACATCAAAGTGCCCTCATGATTGCCGAGCGTATAGTAGATCGGTGCGATTTCTTTCAATTCCTGACACAAATTCTGAATGACACTGAATTCGACATCATCCTCATTCACCATATCACCGATCATAGCGATCAAATCCGGCTTTTCCTTCCGAATGGCCTCAACAAGTTCTCTGTTTTGGGAACCATATTCCATGCTGTGCAAATCCGAGAGAACTACTATTTTTATATCCGTATCTACTTTCTCCGAGTTCAGTTGATAATAGGTAGTCTCGAAATGTTGATTCAAAGAGATCTGATAAGCCAGAAACCCTCCTGTCACCAAGAGAAGCAGACACGGTATCAGAATAAGCCTCCTTCTCCTCCTTTTTTTCACCTTCTTTATTTTTTCTTTGACAGCTTCGATCTGTTGTCTTCGCAGTTCTTCAACCATAATTTTATCCTCCCCAAAGTTCCGTGTCAGAACTTATGATTTCCCCAAAATAACGGAGCCTGTTCCATGCCCGTCAAAAAGGATTTCTTTCTCTATAAATTCTTTCGAGTGACGAATTGTCTTCTGTAAAGCCTTTTCTGTCCTCTCCCAGTCTATCTTCGCATCTATTGTAATGTCGTCCGCCGTATCTGTCAAATGGTCTTCCAGACAAGCTACACGGAGAAGATCTCGAATCCGCGCCCCCTGTCGGCTGTGAAGAAAGACCGTAAATGGTTTTTGAAAGAGGATGGAAAATGCGGTCCCATGAAATGAATTAGTCACAACATATTCCGCATGATAAATCAGTTCCAAAAATTCGGAAGGACCGCAGCCGATCGCGTATTTGGTGTGTTCTGTCCATTGAAACGTTCCCATGCGCAGCATCAAGACTTCCCAACCAGTCTCCCGCTCCATCTTTCTCAAATATTTTGCCATCTCATCGTTATATTCCGTATAGTATACGGCAATATATTTTCGCTTTCTTTGTACTTTTGTATCGAACAAAGAGAGCCATTCCTCGCGCTTTATCAGGAAAACTGGGTCCAGAACAACTGTCAACTCCTGTTCGCATGCTTGCTGAATATAAGGAACCGCCAACGCTTCCCGCAGCGAAATTGCATCAAAATTCTGCAATAAACCGGAAAGCGTTTTCGTATATTTTTCATCCAGCCGCTCAGATCCGATACTGGCAGCGTAGGCGACATACCGGGCAGCATCCTTCTTCCAGGAACGAAACGTACAGAAATAGCCGTCTTGAAAACCGGCGGTGATTTCCGGATTCCACACCTGATCACTCCCCACCACATAGGTTTCAATTTGATCCGTGTAATCATAGATTCCCCGCGCTGAATGCAATCGTCTGCGTTCCTCGGTCAGATACATTTTCCGGAAACGGCACATATTGTATTTGAGACGACAATTTTTATAGAAGGTCCACGGCATCAATTGTTTTGTGATTTTGTAACATCTACGAAAAATATTGTCCAATTCGTGATAACGAAGCAAGCGATATCTTGACCGCAAAGGTTTTGGAAAATACGGAATAAACACCGTTTCCTGATATTGGCTAAGATATGTTTTCAACGCATAACTCTGGAGCATCGCGCCACAGTCATCCGCCCAGTAAAAAGTCAAAATACCAATCATAAGCCGTCCTCCGTTCTTCCATTTTGTCCCATCAGCACACCATTTCAATATCTTAATAACTTTTCTGCAGTGCTTACCGCCAGAAAACGATTCAGCAGCATAAACCGTTTTCTGCGACTTGATTTTGGTGTCGGCGTACATAATCTCGGCTGCAAAACATCCTCTTTCTGACAGGTAAAATATCGAAACGATTCTTTTATGCTTTCCCAGCTTTCCCGAGCCTTCCGCGTATGAAGAATGACCATGGAATTCCCCATCCCATCATCCAGCTCTGGTCGAACATTTTCGATTCCCCAGAAATCTCCCATGGTAATATCGCTCTCCCGATTCACGGTACAAAACCTACACTCATGACAAGACGGGCGAAGCGTATAATTTCGGAAATAAATTCTACAATAGGAATCCTTCTGCATCGGCCAGGTATATTCTTTATTGTCAATATGTAAGGCAATCGTATGTCCGTTATCTTTCCCACGCTTATCTCGAAAATTGAATCCGGTCAACCTTCCCCCATACTTCTTTTCCAATTCCCGGACGTATTTTCGCCATATGCCAGGGGACGGGGCGCCATAACAAACCAGATCTGCCAACAGCAAATTCTCAGGCTTCCCACCCAGATATCGCTTCACAGCCTGACACTGACAAGGCGTTCCGGTAAAAAGCACTTGCCTGCCCTTCTCGATATATTGTGCAACTTTTCGATAACATCCTTTCAGATCGCTTTGCACATATTTCGTGGTCTGTAGCGCGGATAGTCCCTCGATTGTTTGAATATCCCTGTGAACTACCTTACCGCCAGCTTCCATCGCCGCCCCAAAGACGACGCCCCCTTTTGCCAGAATATCACGCGCCAAAACCGGGAAGAAACCGCCGGACGCACTTGTAAATCGAATCGCATCTTCTTTGGCTTGCACCCCCAGATATACCTGACCCGGCATCTCTTTTGCCTCATAAGCCATAGGGCAAACATCTTCGCACCTACCGCAGTCAATACATTTCTTTTCATCTATTTTAGGATAAGGAATCCCTTCCCCGTCCTCAACCATTGTGATCGCATTCGACGGACAAACTTCCACACAGGCCCCACAGCCGCAACATTGACTTTTATTTTCTACAACTTTCCACATATTTGGTTTCCCTTCCAAGCAGCTTCTTCAGCCAGCGTAGTAAAGCCTGCTGTTTCTGACTTCTTCCACACAGAAATATGATGATTTTCGCCTGTATTGCCATCACTTTTTTCCCATATCTATGCGCCAATATTTGCCTGCGCCGCATTTTCCAATATAGAATACGAATCCTTTCACGGATATTTTGAATCCCGCAAATCTTCCGAATCTCATCAATTAAGTCTTCAAAATCTTTGAATTGCTGTTCTGTCTCCTCCTGTGTCTTCGGCCTTCGGGAATGGCTGTCCGGCCGCACCCGAACTCCGTAGAGCGGTTCTGGAATCGTATAACATTTATAACGATACATGTAGGGCAGCAGCATCTGGAAATTCTGCCCCACTGGATATTCCGGAATCTTCCGCTCTGGATATATAGAAAAAAACATTTCCGTACGCAGCATATAGCAGCCGCAGCAGACAAAAGTCTTATGTTCCATTATATCAAAAAAAAGATGTTCTTCATACAAATCGCCGATTTTTTCAGCGGCATTCGCCTTACTTCCATCATTCGCAAAATAGTACATCAAAGATCGAACGCTGTGATAATTCGGATGTTCTATCAGAAATTCCACTCTCTTCTTTATGGAATCTGATTCCAGAATATCGTCGCTGTCCGGCCAGATCAGATATTCTCCCGTCACCCAGGGCAGTCCCCGATTAATTGCTGCGGAAGCATTCTTGTGTTCTGTTCGCACAATCTGGTATGAATACTGTTTTTCTTCAAACCTCTCCCGATAACTTTCAGCAATCTCCATGGTACAATCCGTCGAACCGTCATCCACCAAAATCATTTCCACAAAAGGATACGTCTGATTTAAAATCGAATCCAACATTCGAGCCAAATATTTTTCTCCATTATAAACAGGCGTCACACAGGATACAAGTCCCTTTTTATGATGCATTTTCATGTCCTCTCTTTTCATCTATATGTAAAAATGATTTTACAACCTTCATCGCATATTTGAATTCCGGAGCTGAATGAAAAATCAGCAACTGCACAACAAACGTGATGCCCTCTGAACAAATACCATAAAATACGATTTGCAGATACAGGTTGGATACCGGAAGAAGACTACATACCCCTTGAGACGCCAACATGCACAGCACACAAGATGAGATACCCTTGATCACAAGTCTGACATATGTTTTATCTTCCAGATGCAGATACTGATGAAACAAAAGCCGCTCCTTGAGCATAGTCTGCACAATCAATGTGCAGCTAGTCCCCAATAAAATCCCGAAAATGCCCCATCTTTTACCCAGAACAATTGATATCAGCAAATTCAGTCCGTCGCCAAGCAAAGAGATATTTTTATTCTGCGCAAACAATCCCGACACCCCGACCATTGCCCAGAGCGGATTTTTTATAATATAAATCAAAAAATTTAAAACACATATAAAAACAATCGGCATCGGCAGCAAATATTCACGACCATACAAAAGGCGGATAAACGGGCTGGAAACCGTGTAAATTCCTACTGCCGCCAAAACCGTTGGACAGTAGGTAATGAATGTCATCCGTCTTAAAACTTTTTCTGTATATATATAATCCCCTTCAGCCATCAGATTACCGACTCCCCCTGTCGTAGCGTGATGCAGCTGAATTAGCAGACCAGTCATGGCATTGATGAGCATAGTATAACAACTGTACGCGCCTACCCGCAAGGTTCCCACCATCGTGGAAATCAAAATATTGTCTGTAGAATTCGTGATTTTTCCTGAAAGCGCGCTGATAAACAAATATTTAATATTAGAGAGCACTTGTCTTCGTTCGCTCTTCGATAAGCGTTCCTTCCGTTTCAAAAACGGATACCGCCGATCAGCCTGAACGGAAATGAACAAGTTGATCGAAACAGTCATCGCAATCTGCAAACATAAATATACAATATAATTCCTGGTAACTACCAGAAACAGAATGCTGAGTACTGTAAACGTAATCCGAACGAACATATTGGTCCGGGAAATAATATAAACGCGCTGGTCAGCATTCAACAGTGCAGTTTTGTAGGAGAACAGATAAGAAGAAGCCGTCTGCACCAAAAAAAGAAAGTAAATCAGGCGCAGATAATTCAAATCAATCTCCATTTTACTGACAAACAAATGCACATATGGCAGAAGCAGCATCCCTATTAGAAACATAGCAAAGGCAATCCAGCGATATGCCGTTTTAAAAAGATTCATCAATTCCGCCAGTTTTTTTTCATCATTTTCTCTGAGTGGCGCATAAAGATTGTACACGATAGCGTTCCCCACTCCCAGCTCCGCCAGAGAAAGCACAGCGATCACTTCGGTAAACAGGCCGTTCAGGCTGACCGCCTCGATTCCCAGCGTATGCACCAAAGCATAGCGCATGGCAAAACTCAGCAGCGAGGAAACGCCCTGCCCCACGATTCCATACAGGAGATTTCTCATGCTTTTTTCCACTCGCTTCATACCATAAACTCCCGTATTTTCTTATACAGCACTGTACTTCCCCAGAAGATCTCCGCGCTAAAATACAAAAGAACCACCTCTGCCGCAATTTTCTTGCAACGAAAAAGCTTCAGCGCTTCCAAACTGATATAGTTGCGAATGTTGGTCCGAAATCTCCTCAGATAACAATAGAGCTTTCGGCCCTTCACCATATTACTTTCAACGGCGCTTACGGCCAACCGGATATTCACATCCAGAATCTGACGTCTCATTCTGGGAAGCAGATCCGGATAATATTTTTCAACTTCCCGATAAAGAAATTCATATACGAAAGACTGCGTATACTGCCTCAATTGAAAGCTTCTATGCGTACCGCTGCTCTCTCTGAATATATAATGATACAGTTGCTCCGGCAGATAGCTGACGCGTCGGCTATGCCGCATCACCTTGTACAGGAAAAGAATATCTTCCCCGCAAGATATCTTTTCATGAAAACGATATTTCCGCACAAAATCACAGACAAACAATTTATTCTCCACCGAATATCCGCCTTCCATAGCCTGTAGCATATAATATACAGCCTGATCCGCCGAAAGAACATGCGCACGTTCAATTTGTTTCCTGTCGGTATATTCTCCAAATCCCATACAATCTATTTCGCATACACTGATATCCGCCTGATTTCTGAGAATGGACGCACAAAGCAGTTCATACATATTCTGCTCTATATAATCATCCGCGTCCACAAACCCAAGGTATGTTCCGAGGGCATAATCCATCCCCACATTTCTCGCATGCGATACCCCCTGATTCGATTCCAGATGAATCACTCGAATTCGGCTGTCACGTTTCACATACGTATCACAAATATCGCCGCTGGCATCCGTGGAAGCGTCGTCCACCAAAATGATTTCCAGATTCGTGTGTGTTTGCCCGACCACAGAATCCAGGCATTTTTCCAGATATTGTTCCGCATTATATACGGGAATGATGACACTAATCAGAGAACTTTCGTTTGTTTTCAATTTACTTTTCCACTCTCTTTCTTGTCCTTTTACCATCCAAATGCACCTTCATAACTTTTATGCACGGCGTGTCTTCTTTGAGAACGCATGTGAATTTACCGCAAAAGGTTTCTACGAATTCTACGGCAAATGCTCAGAAACATGTATGCGGACCGCACCCGCCCCTTTCGGAGCAACCAATACGTGATTCGCGTCTTTGGGCTGATATCTTCGAACTGTGCCTGTTGAATACACTCTCGAAACAGCGGTCGATTCAATTGCTGACAAATCTCACGCAACCGATAGTATTTTCCATCGTTCACCGCATGGATCATGAGGGTGAAACACATATATGCTCCATAACGCGCGATCTGCTCCTCGAAATCTTTCGGCAGACAATCAGCATATTCAAAAGATATTTTTTGCAGTTCTTTCAGCGCCATCGAGACCTGATAAAAATGCTTCATCTGAAACCCGTGAGAACCTGATTGTTCTTTGATGCGATAAAAATACATCGTCCGACTGCTGACGCAAATTTCCTTTGCTCGCAGAAATACTGGCAATACGCCGAGCAAATCTTCGCCAAGAGAAATCGATTCCTTTACCGCAAGAATGCCTTCTTCGGCCAAAGACCGTCGGAAAACCTTATTGGGGATAAAATATAATAAATGTTTCATTTGTCGATTCATCAAAAGGGAACCATACAGATTGGATTCAATTGCTGTCCGATCATACAGTCCTTCAGCCACCGGTTCCCTAATGATCTCTGAGCGCGTCTCATATTCGAAAGAACAGGAAAAAAGGATTAGTTCTGCCTGCGTCTTTTTAAGCAGCACAGCGCCCTGTTCCAAAAATGTCGCCGCAATCCAGTCGTCTCCATCCACAAAGACGATATATTCACCGGTTGACGCCAGCAGTCCGGTCTTTCTCGCCCTCGCAGGCCCGCCGTTTGGTTGATGAATTACCGTGACCCGGGGATCTTTCTCCGCATAAGCATCGCAGATTGCCGGACACTGATCCGGAGAGCCATCGTCAACCAGAATCAGTTCAAAGTCCCTGAAAGTCTGCGACAGAATGGAATCCACACAAACTCGCAGATAAGGCGCAACTTTATAGACAGAAACAATCACAGAGAAATGCATATGGCCTCCTTAAACTCACCTGCGCCCACCAAAGAACGCATCTCCACTCATAAAAGTTATGAGGACGCTTTAGGCATCCCCGATTTTATGCCGCCTGCCCGGCGGCGAATTTTCAAGACAAACTTTCAAGATAAAAATTCTGCAACCAGCGCGCGGTATCTTTGATCTCAAACCCGTCTGATTTTATCACATCCGCATAAACTTTCCGGTTTTCTTTTGCAGCTTCCGCCATGGCAACCGCGAACCTTGCCCAGTCCTGCGCCGATCGCTTCAAACTAAGAAAATGTGCGCGATCACTCAACGACACTTCCCGCGTAATGCTGTCGGAAAATACGCAGGGAAGACCGGACGCCTGTGCTTCCACGCCAACCACCGGCAACCCTTCAAATAAAGAAGGGAGAAGAAATCCGTCCATCATACAGAGATACTCTCTGACATGTTCTGTGGCGGCAATTCGAATAAGATTGTCCCGAATCCCCAATGAATCCGCCAACTCCGACAATTCTGCTTCCAGTTCACCCTGACCGATCAAAATCAATTTTGCATCCGGCTTTATTTTCCGTATTTCTGCAAAAATGTATAAGAGAAAACGTTGATTTTTTTGCTCACACAGCCGCCCGATATTCCCGAACACCAGCGCATCGCCAATTCCATAATCTTCTCTCATTTTGTTGCGATATTCCTCATCAAAACGAAAATACTCGGTGTCAATTCCGTTTTTCACATAAACAATTCTCTTTCGAGGTCGTTTCCCATACATAAATTCCCCTGCCAGATCTGAACAGGCAAAATAGTAATCTCCGCACAATGGGAGACAGAATCTACAGATTTCCTGAAATATCCGGTGTCCAACTCCCGGTTTCTTCAGTCGGGAATTGTGCGAATGTAAAACAACAACCCTTGCGCCCGCAAGTTTGGCCGCGATACCTACTAGACAATCGTAGGGAGTAGGCGCATTGATATGGAATATTTCAACCTGTTCTTCTTTCAATACCTTCCAGGTCCGCCAGAACTTCCACAGAAAGCGCGCCATCTGATTCGGTGCATCCGTATTGTCTGCGATCAGTTTTTTCCCGCCATATTCCTTTACTTTTTCATCACCAAATTCTGGCTGATTACGGTAAACCAAATAATCAAAGTTGACCTTTTCTCGGTCCAACTGTTCACAAATCGACAAAATAAGAGACGTAATGCCGCCGGCTTGCAGATCACAGGCCTGGATCACCCGAAGCGGCTGTCCCTTCCTCCCCTTTTTCCCCTTCAAGACGCCCCCTCCTTTTTGTAAGAGCTGCGATACCATTTTGTAAACGCGGTAAGACCATCGTAGAGACTCGTGGAAGGCCGGAACCCAAAGTCCTGTTCCAGCTCTTTGATATCCGCATAAGTTTGATAGACATCTCCCGGTTGCATTGGAAGGAATTCTTTTTCCCCCGGACAACTAATCATTCCCTGCTCCATCAGGCAGGTCTCCAGTATTTCCACAAATGTCAACAATCGCTCCGGATGATGATTCCCGATATTATAAAGCTTATAGGCAACTCCATCCTCATCCGGCTGCGGTGGCTTCTGCAATACTTTTGCGGTTCCTCTAACAACATCTTCAATATATGTAAAATCTCTGTACATATCTCCATAATTAAAGATAGGAATAGCTTCCTGCCGTACCAACTGTTCTGTAAATTTGAAATACGCCATATCCGGCCGCCCCTCCGGTCCGTAGACCGTAAAAAATCGCAGACCTGTGGAAGGGATTCCATAGTTTCTGCTATAAGTGTAAGCAATTAATTCGTCGAACTTTTTTGTCGCCGCATAGAGACTCACAGGATGATCGACCGGATCTTTCACAGAATAGGGCACCTTTTTACTGGAACCGTACACAGAACTTGAACTTGCATAGACAAAATGTTCCACACCTTTTTGGCCATTTTCATAAGAATACCGACAGGCCTCCAGAATATGAAAAAAGCCTACCAGGTTGCTCTCGATATAGATATCTGGATTCGTCACAGAATACCGCACACCAGCCTGTGCCGCAAGATTGACTACTATCGACGGCCTCGCGTCAGCAAACACCCGCATAACCAATTCTTTCTCTCCGATATCCCCTTTGATAAATCGAAAGTTCTTGTATTTTTTTAGCCGCGAGAGCCTCGTTTCTTTCAAAGAAACATCATAATAAGGATTCAGATTGTCGATTCCCACAATCTGAATTCCCGTAATATGTTTCAGTAAATATTCAGTCAGAGCAGCACCGATAAATCCGGCCGCTCCGGTAATCAAAATCGTTCGGTTTTCCAGAGATAGCTCCATCACTGTTTCGCTCCTGTTTTTTCTTAATAGTTATAGGAAATGCAGTTTGTTCCGTCCTTCCTTCGCCACCCTCGGGGTCTGTTCATCCATATATATACTGCTCAAAGCACAATACATGATGATAACGCTGAAACCTAGGACCGCAGAATACAGAAAAGAAATATTTTCGGTAAGTCGCAACATTGCAAAGGCAACGCCAGTCCCCAGAACTGTGGCATCTTTTTTCACACATTTCCCTTTGACGGCCCATTTTACAACCCAGGGAAATGCAGAGATCATCCAAAAAAGGTATCCCCAGAACCCCAATTCAATATAATAATACACGTAGTCGCAGTGGACGTTTATGGCAATCTCCCCATTACTGAAAAATTCGATTTGATGCCTTAAGCGTTGGATCCACCCCAAACCTCTGCCTAAGTAATCCAGACCAAAATCATAATATTGCGAATAAAAGGCATAAATCTCATTTCGATGAGAGGTCCGTAACTGTAGCGCTTCCGCAATTCGATTAAAGAGTCCATATCGCACAAACGGAATATAAAGAAAAGCCGCAAGAATAAATGCAACCATGATAAAATTCAAAAAGTATCTCCGCGTGACCTCCCCTAAACGAAAATAGACAAAGGCAAGCGCAAAACCAACAGCCAACGCCAAAAGCCCGCTCCGCTTGAACGTATTCAACAACGCAAACACAATGATAAACACTTTGGCAAAGCGTTTCCAGATTGGCAATTCTTTCCAGTGAAACCCAAAATAAATAGCAAAAAACACATACAGATAAGCAAAACTGGTTTCTTCCAAGCTAATACCATACCCTTGCGTGCCTCCAGACTGCAAATAGGCAATCAAACGCCTTAGATATTCCGCAAAGCCAAATTCAAGTATACGCGGAACAAGCAAAGCAAAAAAGGCAGTTGTCAAGGCCCAGAACGTACACGTAAGCATCCTTTCCCGTAAAATATAGGCCAACGCCATTGCACAGGCGACACACAACATCATGTATGCGGGTTCGAAAAAACCACTGATCATCTGTCGGATAGGTGTAAATGTAAAAATCCAGATAATAGCAGAGCCGATCATCGCCACAAAATAGGAGAGTGCCAATACTCCCGCCGCTTTGGCAGCATGATAAAGAAATGGCAGATCTGGAATGACCAGGAACAGACAGAAGCCAATCCCAACGACCAGAATACAGCCGATATATTGATAACCAACACCAAATCCACCAATTGTTATATAATTGTTATAGAAGTAAAAAATACCGGTCAACAACAGAAAGGAGATCCGTTCCACAACTTTCTGCCCATAGTTTATCCGCATGCTTTCCCCTCATACGTAAATCAGGATATTTTTCTGATAACAGCTCCGGATGTTTTACTAATCGAATCAATCATGAGCTTTCTGATATCATAGATTCGACTGACACCGCTAACGGAAATGCCACAAGTATAGGCAACTTTACATTCATGTTCCTGATTGTAATCTTTGCATCGTCCTCCAAGTTCATGTATATAAGCATGAGCCTGCTCATTATCAGAATGCTCAAGAAAGCAGACAAATTGCCCCAAACCATTATTAGCAATGAATGCTCTATTAGCGGGCAAAATCTCTCTAAGAATCCGACAAAAATCCGTCATCATCCGATCACATTTTTCTCTGCCATATTTCTTATTTTTCTCCCCAATATCCGGCATTTTGATGGAAATACACACAAAGTCTGAGGGAAGAATTGTCTTAGAATACTTTGCAATATAACGATCACATCCTGCCCGGTTGGCAATATTCAGCTTCTTGTCAATATATGCATAATATTCCAGAATCTCAAGGGCCCGGCCAACCACTACTGCGAGTACACACCCGATCAACCCGAACAGAACAACCGCAAGCGCCGCATAAATAAACAGATTCAGAGACGGCGTTGTGACCGTATCCGTCATAATCGCAATATTCTCCGCCCCCGCAAAACGATTGTATTCCTGGTTGGTTGCCAGCGTTGTCTGATACAGAAAGTCTACCTTTTCATTCAACTCTTTCATCATCTGATACGCGGTATTTAGACTCTCCTCAGAACTGACAATATCCGTTTGTTTGACAGCGTTCGTGTCAAATGTAACCGCATTCGAAGCAGGGTCCCCTGTCTGAACGGTGACACCGCTGTCCTCGCTCACACTGCCAGAAAAAACGTCTAGAATATAACGAGAATACGCAATATCAATCAGAGTTTCCTCAAATGTCGTGCGTTCAGACACATAATTATTCATCAAATCATCGTAAGCTGTCGTGGGATCAATCTCCTGACGTTCACGCTCCCCATCCCCATTCCGCTCTTCGCCTTCTTTGTAATAATCGTCATGAACATCGTTCAGGATATATTCATCCGTAAAGTCCGTATTATTGGAGCTTCGCATCATAGCGACGTATGCGTTGATGATCTCGTCGATTCCGCTGCTTTCTGAGGACGACGCATCGTTTTCCAACGTGGAGGTCTTGATTCTGTTTTCATACTTTGAAAGCAAAGTATCCTGATCTTTCGTAACCTTATTTCCTAGTATGTACGCGTACATGTTGGGAATATCGATCCGCTTCAGAAGCGAAAATTCCCGCCTCAGATCTGCAAACGTGTATCCGGTGTCGGAAGACCGGAAATCTTTGTCCGTCTTGTATTCCAACTGTTCAAGCGCACGAGTGACTGACTGATCCAGAAGTTCCACCATCTCAATGTAATCATAATCACGGTCGTAGACTCCTTCCGCCGAATAAAGCGGGATATTACTGTTCACATGATTCTCGGCATATGTTTCCACATATGCGTTCAACATTGTATTGAGAATCTGTTTGGAAAAACCGGAGGCATTCTGTACATCCCGATTTCCCACCGTGTACGATACGAGATACATCGTCGGCTTTTCCTCCGAGACCTCCCCCTTCTCGTTCAAAGCCTCCTGTACTGCCGCTTCCTCTTCACTCTGTACGGCCTCCACATGTACTTTGGCCCGGATGGCGTCTATATTATTCTCATCATAACTCATCCCAAGTTTTTCAAAGACCTTCGTAATGACTTCCGCAGAATAGATTTCCGTCGTATCAATTTCCGTACCATCTGCCGCTTCCCCTTTCGC
Organism: Hespellia sp.; assembly: GCA_022790755.1. Taxonomy (GTDB): domain Bacteria; phylum Bacillota; class Clostridia; order Lachnospirales; family Lachnospiraceae; genus Mediterraneibacter_A. Next base: position 28,634 of record JAAVXR010000058.1, read on the forward strand.
AGCCGCCGCATTTTTGTACTGGATAATCGCACTGGAAGTATACGTCTGTTTTCCGGAAAAATAACTGTAGAACAACACCCCCATCAGCAATGATGCCAGAACAATAATGAGCCGATATTTTTTAATATACGACAATAATTTAAATTCTTTCATCTCCCTGTATTTCTCCCCTTTTTCTAATGATCTGTTTTAAGCTCTTCCTCCTGTTCCGAATCTTCTACCAGAAAGTTTTCCATTTTATTCTGCAACGTTTTAATCTGTTCCTCCGTACGTTCAATACTCTTCACCTGTTCCTCCAAATAATATTTGGATGCCTGCAGTCCCGTGTGATTCTCTACCAAATGCCTCATCAGAGTCTCCACAGATTCCTTTTTCTGCGTCTCAATCTGCCTGTGAGTTTCTTCCAGTAATTGGTTCGCTTCTTTGCGCGCTCTCGTCAGGATAATTTCCGCATCCAATCTTGCGTTCAAAAGCACGTCCTTAACCGCATCATAGTCTTTTTCGTAGTTCTTCCGCTCTTCCCGAAGTTTCTCCGCTTCGTCCTCCAGCAGTTCTTTTTCACTGAGAGCAAGCTCCAGCCGCCGTTTGCTCTGCTCGCAGAGCCGACCGCTGATCTCGAGTTCCGCTTTTGTATCTTGTAGCTCTGTTTTCACCTGTTCCAGTTCACGCCGCGCTTCTTCCAATTCCTTTTGCCCGGCGCTTTCTTCCACATCCTCTGTCCCCGTCTCTTCCGCAGAGTCCAACGCCGGCGCATCTGGCTCCGACTGCGTGCGCTCCGGTTCCATTCCTTCCTCCGGCGTATCGCCAAAAACTACGACATCCTCGCCAATCGCTATTTCTTTTTCAACCTCCGGGGAGGCGGCTTTGGGCTGCGCCGCCGAGACCGATTGCTTCGGCGTCTCTTCCACAGAACCGGTATTCCCGGAATCGACTTGTTCCTGCAGCTTTGTCAGAGCCGTTTCAAGACTGGTAATATAAGCCTGCACATCTTCCTTTTTATATCCGCCAAATACATTCGTCCGAAATAGTTTATCACTCATGCCGTATCCTTCCTCCCGCCTGTCCTCCCGCTATTCAAACACGCAATCACCTTTTTCATATGTATCGCTTCATTGTATTCTTCTTCACACTTTTTCCGTGCATTTTTGCCAAGTCTTCCGCTCAGAGTCCCGTCTTCTATAAATTTCCTCAACTCATTCGCCAAGGCATCCGCATCCTTCGGCGGAAATAGAAACCCGGTCTTTTCATTCTCTACGATTTCCTCCAGACTTCCAATCCGGGACGCGACCACCGGCTTTCCATGGGCATATGCTTCCAACACCGTATTGGGCATATTCTCATACCAAATCGCGGGACACACGATACATACCGCATGATCAATCAGATTGTCCAGTTCTTTTCCCGCTAAAAATCCGGTAAAAACAATTTTATCTTCCAGATGATATTCCCGTATTGCGTGTCTCAGTTCCAGATCTTCCTCTGTGTCAGACAGGCTGCCGGTTATTTTTAACACATAATTACTGTTTTTCAGGCGGCTCATAGCCTTAATTGCATAAATGGTTCCTTTTTGTTTCGCCATACGCCCCAAAAAGAGAAAATAATGATCATGCGTATAGCACGGAATCACAGACCGGCTGTCTATAAACGTTGGTATGTGAACCACTTTATTTTGCGGAACTCCGCCCTCCAGTAATTTCCTTTTTGTAAAGGCAGACGGTGTAACAAACAAATCCACATCCCTGAAGACTCCATTACATTGATAGAGCTTCATCGCAAGGACACGAAGCAGCGTGCCTGCTCCCGTTCCTTTCACACAACGCCTCATAATCGCCTTTTTGTAATGCCCCTGCAAACAGGCCTCGCAGATTTCATTCTCATACAGGAAATCTGACCTTGCACAGAACATAAAAAAATCAGAAATCCGATGCACCACGCGTATTCCTTCCCGCTTCACGGCCCGGATAACGGACGGTGACAAATGGTTTACTTCATGCAGAATATATACGGCGTCCGGTTTCGTATCCCGAATCAGTTTCCCAAGCCGCCGCTCGGCGTCCAGATTCCAGACTGTGGCGCGAAAAATACCATATAGGTTTCGCAAAGAAAACTTTGTATCGGCAAACATCAATGCGTCCGCCCGAGGTTTCGCAAAATAGGACGCGTACGCTGTTTTTTTATTTTGCGGGTTCTGCACAGAAAATGGAATCACCTCTATTCCCATCCTCTCTGCGGCCGCCATAAAATTAAACATATACCGCTCCGGCCCGCCGGCAATAAAAAAACGATAGTTTACAATAATCACTCTCATGCGCTGTCCGCCTCATGATTCAAAAATATAGATTCATATCTATCTACAATAAATTCCCAACGATAGGCTTTTCGAATCCTCTCTTTCGCCCGGACACCCATTTCGTGAATCTCTTCCGGACACATAGCGTCTGTCTTTTCAAGCAAATCCGCCAAATTTCGATGGTCTTTTGTCCAGTAAAACGCGCTCGACTGCGCCACCTCACGATTAAACCCTACATCCAGAAGCAAATTCATATCTGTAATTCCAAGCGATTCCAGCAAACTCGGATTCGTTCCACCTACCTCATGCCCATGAAGATAAGCGTAAGCATTTTTGCGAATCCTCTTTAATAATTCTGTATCATAAACAGTTCCTACAAATTTAATACGTTTATCCCGAGAAAAGTGCAAACGTCTCTCAAGTGTTTGATAAAATTTTTTGTTTTCCGTTGTGACAATCGCAAAATCCCGCCTGGATCCTGACAACATAAATTCCCGAATCATGGTTTCAAAATTATTTTCCGGGACAAAACGGCTGACCGCAAGATAGTACTCTCCGGCTTTCAGCCCTTTTTCTTCCAGCCATCCTGTATATTCTGAATCTTTCTCTTCCGTCTCCGGCAAAGAACCGTCGGAACCATAAGCGATAAAAACCGTTTTTGGATTATATTTCGCATATTCTTTTTGTATGTAAAGCTCAATATGCTCGCTGTCACAAATCAGGAGATCCGCATACTTCACCATGAGCCGCTCAGATACTTTCCAATAAAACCGCACCAGCCTGTTCCATTTACTTCTCTTCCATTCGTGTCCATCCGGATTTAAATATAAAATACCGCCAATTTTCTCAATCTTTTTTTTGAAATATCCAATAAATGGACCGATTCGACAAGCAAGAATGTAGAAGACCGGACATCGTATACCAGGATTGTCCTGACACCAGCGAATACTGGCAGATAAAGCGGCAAGATCATACCAGACTGCCCTCGCCGCGCCGATCCGCGGCGAATTCACATCAAAGCACTCTGCATGATTATACTCATAGTGAATATCGTCCTCTGCCATTCTTGCCACATGATAATGAATATCAACGCTCACACGGTGTTTGGTCAATTTCTCCACAAATGTTTCGAAACCGCCGTAAAAAGCCGGAATCCCTTTACTTCCAATAATAAAAACATGCTGTCCCTCCGCCTTCCTGGAATCTTTTTCAGACCATGGCGGCAATTTTCTGACTATTTTATGATTGATTTGTACAGATCCTGTCCCTTTTCCCACATTCCCCTCACTGCCAATTTTTTTAAAATCTGGTTATTGCAAAAACATCCCTGTTTTATTTCACAGATTTATCTAATCTGCGAAACCCCAACGATAGCCGAAGGCCTATTTCCCCATATATACACTAATTTGTTTTTATTATATACAAATTGAAGACTGATTGCAAGACTCTCCATGGAGCTTTTGTTACTGTTCACGGGCGTTTGACACATTAAATATCTTAAAACATCTCTAAAGCCTTACTTTCGACTCAATTTATTTTTGCGGTGGATGAACGGTTTTGTGGTCAGTTTTGTGGTAAATCATATATGGAGCACTCTTGAAAGTTGTGCGGACGCACGGGGCATACCTGAACTTATACCGCCTATTCGGCGGCGAACTTATATAGTAAATATCCCGATAATAAAATACAATAAATTACATAACAAAAAGCAGATGGAGGAAAAAAGAATGGCAAGGCACGGGGAAAACATCAGAAAGAGAACGGTCGGAAGGTGGGAAGGGCGTTACAAGGTGTTTGATGAAAACAGGGGACAATACATTTATCGCTCTATATACGGCAGCGACTATCGGGAAACCAAAGCAAAACTTACCATGGTCAGGCTAGGATCTGTCTGTTCCAGCTCAGGGAAAAAAACAGCAACGTCAGAAGATGAAAGCAGCAGTCCAAAAAGTGCGGGCGGAAATGACGGTGCAGTTTTGTTCTCACAGGCTGCAGAAGAATGGCTCGCAGAACTTTCCGGCAGACGAAAGATTTCTACCTATGTAAAATATGAAACGGCTTATCGGACTCATCTTGACAGTATCATCGGCTCTTGCAGGCTTTCCTCCGGCATGTCACAGGAATTACGGGAAAAGATTTTTGACCATTTATCGGAGAAAGAACTGTCGGAAAGCCTGCAAAAAAGTGTCATCTGCGTTGCGAATCAGATTCTTGTCTTTGCAAGCAGGCATTATCTGGCAGGCATCCCGCTGTTGGCACACCCACCTGCAAAAATAAAGAAAAAAAGAGTCAGAACATTTTCCATAGCAGAGCAGACAATACTTCTTGAATGCATTTATGGACGGATGGATAAATTCATGGCCGCGGTACTGCTGTGTCTGTACGTCGGGCTGCGGCTGGGAGAACTGTGCGCGCTTCGATGGACGGATATCGACTTTAACGGCAAAGTCCTGACGGTAAACCGGACGGTACAGCGTATCGCCGGACTTGACCACATAACGAAAACTGTCCTCTTGGAAAATCCTCCAAAAAGCGAAAGTTCCAGAAGGACGATTCCGCTGACGTTGGAGCTTTTGGAGATCCTTTCCGGACTGAAAAGGGAACAGCTATATGTGTTCGGAGGAGAGAAGCCGCTGGAACCCAGAACAATGCAGTACCGGTTCAAAAAGCTTCTGAAAGAGGCCGGAATCGACGACAGAACTTTCCATACCCTACGCCATACATTTGCTACCAATTGCGTGGAGAACGGCATGGACGTAAAAGCATTGAGCGAGCTTTTGGGGCATTCCGACGTGAAGATCACTCTGAACCGCTATGTCCATCCAACCATGGATTCAAAAAGGAAGCAGCTCGGGGAACTTTCAGATTTTTATGGTCAGATTTGTGGTCAGAAAACTAGCAAAAATGGCGTTATTCCCAAAAAAACAGCAGAGTTTCGCAGATTAGATAAATCTGTGAAATATAACCCCTGGAGCAAAAAAAACGATAGCCGGAGTCTTTCCACAATCATCAGATAATATGGAGGAAAGAAAGCACATGAAAATTGTCTATATTGGAACAGGCGACGCTCTGGCGGAAACGCTGGTCGAGCGGATGGGACAGGAAAGCAACGATGTCTACCTCCTGTCGGATAAAGACCTCCCGCGAAAGCCAAGAGGCATCTCCCTGCATCATTTTTACCGCAGTCCACGCAAGGGAGAAAGTTTTGAAAAACTCCTGCGCTCCATTTCTCCGGACCTCATAATATTTGCCGGAAAATACTACATAAACAGCGCCCATGAGGCGGAAGCGGATGAGGATATGACGTTGCTGGCTCGGTCACTGCGGACAGCAGCTGCACTTTTACATACGAAGTTCATCCTGTTGTCCTCCATAGAGGTGTACGGAAACACCGTAAAAAACGGAAAAGCCGATGAATCCTGGGAGTGTGCTGCCGCTAGTGAACGGGGAATCCGGTTTGTTCGCGAGGAACAGCTTCTGGATATTTATCGAAAGCAGCATGGCATGGACGCAGTAATCCTCCGGGCATCACAACTTTATAGCAACCGGCCAAAAGAAGGCGAAGGCGACTTCCTGAGCCGGCTTTTTCGAGCTGCCATACAGACAGAAAAACACATGTCGGCCGACGTGTTACAGCCGCTCCATGTCTCCGACTTCGTGGACGCTATCAAACGAGTAATAGACGCCGGAAAACAGTATATTTACAATGTCTGCGGAATCGCCGAAATTCCTCAGGAGAGCCTGTACCAGTTGATCTGCCAGCAGGAGAAACTTCAGAAGACATCCGTTTTGTGGAAACCTCCTGCTTGCATTACCCTGGCAGACAGCAGCCAAATCAGGCAGGAACTTGGATGGAGCGATTTCAGAAACCTGGAAGAACAGCTGAAAAAAGGCGAAATTACATATGAGCGAATTCCGGCAAAAAGCCGGGACAAGAAAAAGCAGATCATCCCGGCGGGCATTCGTAAGCTTGCAGAGAATCTTTTGATTTTTGCGGTGTTTTTTATCCTGAATTCCCTTTGCAGTTCTCACAGCCTGTTTTCCCAGATTGACTGGCTGTTGATTTATGTCATTTTGATCTCCATAACATACGATATTTATCAGAGCTCCCTGGCGGCGTTCCTGGCCAGCGCCGCTTATCTGTACGGCCAGAACTTAAGCATTCTGAATCTGAACACGTTTTATTCCTATGCAGGCACTGTACTGGCAGTCATGGAATTTGTATTCCTGGGTCTCATCGTCAGCTACACCGCCAACATGCTTAGGGAAAATACCCGAAACGTTCGCCTGGATCTGGAGATGCTGACGGAAGAATATAAAGATTTGATGGCCATCAACGAGGAAAACGTACTCATCAAAAATGAGTACGAAGAGCGTCTCCTGACATCCAAGTCTGGCTTTCCAAAGCTGTACAACCTGATCAGCCGCCTGATGGTTCAGGAACCGGACCGCATCCTTATGGAAACCATGCAGGTTATCTCCGAACTGGTCCGCACGGACACGGTGGCTGTCTACCAGGGGCAGGTGGGAAGCCCCTGGCTCCGACTGATGGGCGCGCTTTCCGGCAGCTCTGCAATGGAAGGAAAAACCTGGAATCTCTCCGGATTTCCCAGAATTTATGATGCGGTAATGCGTGGAGAACTCTATCAAGGAGAATTCGGAAGCGGAGAACCCGCCGTAGTTCTGCCTATTGTCTGCCAGGGCGCTCCGGAAGCGGTAATTCTCATTAAAACACTGCCCTATGAGTGTGAGACGCTGTATCATATCAATCTGCTAAAAACGATGTCTCTGCTGCTGCGGGACTCCATGGAAAAGGCGCTACAATATGAGGAACTGTCCCGGGAAGAGCACTACATGAAGGGCACAGACATCCTAAAACCGGAGGCATTCCATAAACGGGTCCTCCTGGCCGTGGAGAAGGCGGAAAAGTGTGTGGCGGAATACTGCGTGGCGGAGCTTGTATATTCCGGCTCTCTGACAGAAACCGCGGCTGCGATCAGCCAGACACTCCGCGTGACTGACTGCCTGGGGACCGATGAGGAAGGAAGCCTCTTTGCCCTGCTGAACAATACCAGCCCCGAAAACCTGGAGTATCCGCAGAAACGTCTCTCTGCCTGCGGTGTGGAGGCCCGTCCGATTCTGAATGAACCGGCAGAAACTTAAGTCCAATGGACAAAAAGCGAGGTGGCAATCATGTTGATTTGGTTTATAAAGGTAAATTTTGCTCTGGCGGTGCTGTATGCCGTCATAAAGGGAATTCGTCGGGAGGCGCCCCCGATAGCGCTTTTTTTCATCTTCCTTCCGGGACTCGGATTCCTCATCTATTTTCTGCCGGGATTGCTCCGGGCATTTTTAGAAAAGGTGGGGGTTGACCGAGAAGCCGTCCTGACACACGTTTTCGAGATCGACAGACAACCGGAGCACCCCGATGTGCGGGAGGCTTTGAACGTGGTGCCGGTGGAGGATGCCATGGCCGTCAGCGAAAACACGGAAAAACGGGCACTTCTTCTGAAGCAGCTGAAAAAGGATCTGAAAGAGAATTATAAGATCCTTCTGGCGGCAGAGCAGGATGAAGACTCAGAGTCGGCTCATTATGTGGCAGCCGCGAAAATGGAGATATACCGCCTGGAACAAACACGATGGCTGGAGTGCCGAAGGGATTACGAGCAGGAACCCGATAATCCGGAGAAATATCACACGGCCTGTGCGGTTCTGATGGAGATGTTGGAAAGTGGCGTCCTTTCCGCCAGGGAACAGAACGCTTACCGGAAACACTTATGCGATCTGATCCAGGGACAGATCGACGCCGGGGAGAACGAGATTTCTCCGGAAGAATACGAGGAGTATTTAAGCTCTCTGGTGGAGCTTGGTCGCAATAAGGACGCGGAACGCTTCTGGCAGGAATATGCGGATCGGCTGCGGAGCGAGGCGGCTTATCAGGATATGCTGAAAATGTTCTACCAAGCGGGAGAACGACAGAAATTTGAGGACATTCTGGGTGACCTGCGCAAAAATAAACAGGTTCGTCTCTCCCCCAAAGGCCTGGAGCAGCTGCGCTATTGGACGACTCGCCTCGCGGGAGCACCGATGAACAACTAACTGCAGTCCCCTTTTTGAGAGATGGCAGTATCAACTTTTCATACAGGGAGCGAAAGCATGTTATCATTCAAACGATTACTGTATATCGTCCTGATTGTTGCCGTTCTGGGCGGTATTTTTCTGATTTACAATATCAATGAGAGCCAGCCTGTAAATGTTCAAATCCAAAGCTGTCTCGCCCCGGAGAGGGAATTTATCGAAACGGAACAGGTGGACGAAGGAGACAAACCAAGGGTCTGGATTCTGGGAGATTCCAAGGATGCACGCTGCGGAGAGATCTATGACAATGTCCGACAGTTCTGCGATGATCTGCACCTTACGGCAGTCGGGAAGGGGCACCTGGACACGCGTGCGGTCAAGGAACAGGACCTGATCATTCTTTGCGATTCATCCATCAGTCAATATGCGGACCCGGCAGAACTTGAGCGGATCATCGCAAGGGGAGGACGCGTCGTCCTGGCGGCAGGTCTTGCAAACGGGGAATCGGACTCCCGCCTGTGGCCGGCGCTTGGCATTCGGAAGAAGTCTGCAGGAGAAGATTATCATGATCTGGTTTTTGACAAACCTCTGCTTCCCATCCAGCCGGAGCAGGCCTATTATGATGGACGCAGTGATTCCGCCCGGATCGAAGTCAGCGCCGATGCATCCGTCTATATCCGGGATGCAGAAAACGATGTCCCCATCCTCTATACATACGACTGGCAGAAGGGCAGCGTCTGCCTAATCAACGGAACCTTTCTTACAGACATTCGCTGCATGGGACTTCTGACCGGAGCCGTCGGCGCACTGCTGCCGGATTTTGTTTATCCGGTTTTGGGAGTGAAGACCGTATTCCTTGACAATTTTCCTGCGCTCACGCCTGCGGATGACGAGCTGAGCCGGCAAATGTACGGTTATTCTACAGAGGGATTCGTCCAGGATGTGGTATGGCCCGCCTTCCAGGGGATTTCCCTGCGCACGGATACGCCCTATACTTCCAGTATATTGACGGCGGCATCTTCCATGGAGAGTTTCGATTTGGTGGGCGATACATTGTTCATGTCCGTTGGCAAGTCGGTGCTGCAATTCGGCGGAGAGTTGGTCTATGCCGCCAATTGCCCGGCAGAGGGGAAGATCGTTTTTAATGAAGATTTTACCGATCGGTTCTCCGAAATCTTCACCGGCTATATTGTTCAGGGCCTGGTCATAGAAACCGACACACTCTCTCCGAAAATGTTGGATGTACCCGGTGCGGATATCCGGTCTGTCCGGGGAATGCTGGAAAGTCGTGACACACGGCTTTCTTGGGAGAATGGGTATACCGTATTCCCTGCGGCTACCAGGGGAAACTCTATAGAAGACGGCAATCTTTTTTCCATCTGTTCCGTCCTGGGAGCCTACGGTATGGTTTCTCATGTGTTCGATGTGGATCTGTTGATCGCCAGGGACGAAACCGCCGCCTGGGATTCAGACAAGGAGCAGATCGACCTTTTTGAATCGGAAATCCTGGCCCGCGTCCCCTGGCTGGAGAGCAGGACATTGACACAGACCGAGGGCGATGTGCAAAGTTATCAGGATATGAATTATGGCTGGATAAAGAACGGCAGCCGCATGGAGCTTCATTGCAGCGGCGTCGTGAAAGGGCAGGCATTCTTTTATCACACTGACAACCGTATTAACAATGCTGAAGGTCTGACTTATCAAGACTTAGGAAATGGATACTATTTACTGCGTGTTCAGGAAAATCATGGAACGATCACGCTGGAGGAGGTAGAATAAAGTATGCGTGTATGTTTGATCTGTGAAGGGAGTTACCCCTATGTTCCAGGAGGCGTCTCCAGCTGGGTGCAGATGCTGTGCAGCCAGTTTCAGGATGTGGAGTTTGTGATTTGGGCCATTGCGACCACAAGAGAAGAAATGCCGAAATATGCATATCGTATGCCGGAAAACGTAAAGGAAATCCGGACGCTATATCTGGGAGACGCCGTATGGGGAAAGAACGTCCGGAAAATCAGGCTCACCCGGGAGGAAAAGGAAACATTGAAAGGATTAATCAGCAATTCTGTGGACGCCATCAACTGGATCGGTGTTTTGGATCTTGCAAGGCGGCATCACCATCATATGAGCGACCTTTTGATGAGCGAATCTTTCTATGACGTCTGCAAGGAGGAATACCGAAGGCAGAAATCCAAGAAAGTATTCCTTCATTTCCTCTGGAATTTCAGGGGAATCTATTTCCCTCTGATGTATATCCTCTCGCAGGAAATGGTGGAAGCAGATATCTATCACGCCGTCTCTGCCGGTTATGCAGGGATCCTGGGAAGCTGTGCCTCTTATATGAAGGGAGTTCCCCTGCTTTTATCCGAACACGGCATTTATACAAGAGAGCGGGAGGAAGACATCATCCGCTCTAACTGGGTGGCAGGGGAGTTTAAAGAACTATGGATTGACTTTTTCAAGAAGCTCTCTTTCGTCGCCTATCAGCAGGCAAGTGTAGTCACCTCCCTATTTGGAACCAATCGCTTCCTCCAGATCGAGCTGAACTGTCCACCGGAAAAGATTGCCGTCATACCAAACGGCGTGAACGCCGGGGATTTTGATTCCTGCCGGGAAAAGAAAAAGAGCGGCCCTTTTGTCCTGGGAGCCGTACTGCGGGTTGTTCCAATCAAGGACGTAAAAACCATGCTTCTGGCTTTCGACATTGTAAAGCGCCAGGTGCCGGACGTTCGGCTTAAAATCATGGGAAATTGTGCGGAAGATCCGGTTTATTACCAGGAGTGCCTGGAGCTTTTGGCAGAACTTAAGACGGGAGATGTGGAATTTCTGGGACAGGTCAATATTAAAGAGCATCTGCCGGACTTATCGTGCCGGTCATGAACAGCGAGGCCATGGCGCAGGCCATCCTGCGCTGTATTCACAATCCCGACCTGACCGCAAGCATGGGGCAGGCCGGCAGAAAACGAGTGGAAGCGTATTACAGCCGGACAGAGATGCTGAAGGCGTTTCACAATATCTACGAACATTTGGAGGAGGAATCCCATGGCAGGAATCGGGTTTGAACTGAAAAAAATATATGGAAGAAAAACGCTGGCGGCGAACCTCTGGGGGACCATCTATGCCACCATGACTACCATTGGCCCGGCGATCCTGTCGTCGGTACTGATTTTGGTGCTGAAACTTTCGTTAAACCGAGCGGGTCTTACACTACTGGAAGAGCGGTTTTTTATCTCGTCCACCACTTACGTTTTCGTGATCGCCACGCTGTCTGCCGTTGCTTTTGCCGCCCCCGTGTCGCGCTATATTTCTGACTGCATCTTTTTGGGAAAGGAGTCGGACATCTGTCCTTCCGCCTTTGGTCTGCTGGTACTCTCCACCACCGTCGCCGGTATTATCATGTTTCTGCTATGTGTCGGTATGTATCATGACGGTGTACCGATGCTCTTTCTGGTGAGTTATTATTTTCTGGGCGTGCTGATATCGGATGTCTACAGCATGATGACCTACGCCTCGGCGCTGAAGCATTACAAGGCGCTCACGTTCAGTTTCTTTCTGGGTCTTTTGCTGGCAATCGGCGTGTACTTTCTCTGCACCAGACGGCTGGGCATCGATAAAGTGACTGCTGCCTGCATTGCTTTGGCTTGCTGCTACTTTTTGATCGCATTCGCGCTGGCATTTCAACTCGTGAAAGCCTTTGGAGCGCCGCGAGGCCGGTATTTTGCGTTTCTTCCCTATTTCCGTCGATATCCAAAGTTAACCATCGGAGGCTTCGCCTACACGCTGGGTATCTACTGTCCTACCATCATTTACTGGCTCTTCTCCAGGATTGCGGAACAGATCAGTGTTTTCCGTACGGCCCCAACCTACGACTTTGCCCTGTTTATAGCTGTTTTCGTGAACATGCCGTCATTGGTCATCTTTGTCGTAAAAGTAGAGACGGCATTTTATGAAAAGTATACCCTGTATGTTTCTGCATTGAACAACGGGACTCACGATCAGATTCAAAAAGAACGGGACGTTATGGGCAGGGCGCTGCGCCACCAGCTCTTTTTTGTATATGAGATTCAGCTTATCATTACTGTGGTATTGGTCTGCCTGGTCAGCGTATTCTTCCCTTATCTGAATGCCAGCACTCATATGCTGAATATGTTTGTGATTCTGAGTCTGGGGATATACGCCGTATTCTGTATGTACTTCACCATCGTCGTATTCTACTATTTCTCAGATTACAGCGGCGCCTGTATAAGCGCCCTTGTCTTTCTGTCTGTGACAATCCTCAGCGCGGCGGCCGCCGTCCTGTTGGATAATTTATATCCTCTGCCTCTGCTTCTGGGAGGTCTCAGCGGATGGATCGTTTCCTTCCTGCTGCTGCGCCGACGGATGGAAAAACTCGACAGCTTTTTGATGTGCTGAAACGATAGACGGCGTTGCAGTCCCGGAGATGAAGCGATATAATGAAATCAGAAGCGAAATGAATCCCCAGACCGTATTGCAGTGCGGTCGGGGGATTCGTTTCACTCTCAGATTTCTTTCGGCGTCATACAAAGTCAGCTGGCTTCCAAGTACGGCCACTGCAATCATATTCAATCCGGAAAATTTCCAGACAAAAAATCAGAGGGTAAGTTTCCCTTACCCTCTAGTTTTATAATCTTGAACTACAATCTTGATTTATACTTCTCCTGCTCTGATGTCGGAATTTTCATTGCCATCATTGCTTGTTCTGCACTCCATTTCATCGTTTCCATTAGATTTTTAATGGTCTGCAATAATGTGTTTTCTGCGGTTTCATTTCTCATTTCTTCTAATACCTTGCACATCTCACTCACTCCTTTCGGATTCTCTTTCAAATATCTTGTTCGCTCTGCCATGATGTCATAATTCATATCAGCAGCATTTGTACAATTAAAATCATGCATCAGTTTTCCTAAATCAGATTCTCCCCGGTACTCACCATTTATATACAGAATATGTTCCCCATCCTCAAAGAGTTGGTTTGTTGTCAAATTAATTCTTTCAATCAAGTATATTGCTTTTCCCTTTCCATAAAAATCCTTTTCCGTAATGAAAATAGTATACGTGTCCGGCAGTTCATGAAATTCTTGTCCTGCATTGAGGTTTTCAACATCCAATACACTAGAATGATACCTCGCCCTATGTGGATTTGCACCTTTATCCTCACGCTGAATCTCCAAATCATATTTTTTTCCA
>JAAVXR010000059.1 GCA_022790755.1 Hespellia sp.
ACTAAGTTCACACTAAGCTCGAAAATACCTCGCTAAGTGGGGTAAGGATTGTTCGCCTTACTAAGCTCGATAGGACCTCGCTAAGTGCGGCGAACTAAGTGCGCACTAAGGCTCGAAAATACCTCGCCAAGTGCTTACTTATCATTAGCGGCAGCTACGCCTGGGAGTTCTTTGCCTTCTAGGAATTCTAGGGATGCTCCGCCGCCGGTGGAGATGTGGGTCATTTTATCGCCGTAGCCGAGCTGGTTTACTGCTGCTGCAGAGTCTCCGCCGCCGATGATGGTTACTGCGTCTGTCTCGGCAAGTGCTTTTGCTACTGCTTCTGTTCCTGCTGCGAAGTTTGGCATCTCAAAACATCCCATTGGTCCATTCCATACAACAGTCTTTGCTGTCTTTACGGTTTCTGCATAGAGTTTTGCCGTCTCTGGTCCGATATCCAGTCCTTGCCATCCGTCTGGGATTTCTCCACGGCCTACTACTTTTGTATTTGCATCATTTGAGAAGTCGTCTGCGATCACATTGTCCACTGGAAGCAAAAGTTTTACGCCTTTTTCTTCCGCTTTTTTCAGCATGTCAAGCGCATACTGGCAATAATCTTCTTCCAGAAGGGAGCCTCCAACGCTTCCACCCAGCGCTTTGCTGAATGTGTAAGACATACCACCACCAATGATCAGAGTATCCACTTTCTCTAAGAGATTTTCAATAACAGAGATCTTGCTGGAAACTTTCGCTCCACCCAGAATTGCCACAAACGGTCTTTCTGGATTCTCCACTGCATTGCCAAGGAAATCAATCTCTTTCTGCATCAAATATCCAACTGCTGCCGTATCCACAAATTCTGTCACACCAACATTGGAGCAATGTGCTCTGTGAGCGGTACCGAACGCATCGTTTACAAACAGATCACAAAGAGAAGCCAGTTCTTTGCTGAACGCCTCGCCATTCTTCGTCTCCTCTGCTCTATAACGTGTATTTTCAAGCAGAACGATCTCTCCGTCCTTCATCGCTTCTACTGCCGCTTTTGCGTTTGGTCCAACTACTTCCGGATCTGCAGCAAATTTTACATCCTGTCCCAACAGTTCGGAAAGACGTACAGCGACCGGTGCCAGTGACAATTCCGGAAGAGGTTGTCCCTTCGGCTTGCCAAGGTGTGAACAGAGAATAATCTTTCCCCCGTCAGCAACCAACTTCTTGATTGTCGGAAGCGCTGCAACAAGACGGTTCTCATCTGTAATCTTACCGTCAATCAACGGTACGTTAAAATCACATCTGACAAGGACCTTCTTTCCTTTTACATTAATATCATCAACAGATTTTTTATTCAGCATTTCTATCTCTCCTTTATTCCGATATCCCCATAGGGTTTCATGAAAGAGGGGCCCGGCCCATTACAGACCGGACCCTTCCTGAGCCTTCTATTATTATATATTATGCAAATCTCTGATTATGCCAGCTCTGAGAAGTATTTGATTGTTCTTACCATCTGGCTGGTGTAAGAATTCTCATTGTCATACCAAGATACAACCTGAACTTCTGTTGTACCATTATCCAATGGAAGTACCATTGTCTGTGTAGCATCAAACATAGAACCATAAGTCATACCAATGATATCGCTGGAAACGATCTCGTCTTCATTGTATCCGAAGGACTCTGTGGAAGCAGCTTTCATTGCATCGTTGATCTGCTCTTTTGTTACATTGCCTTCTACAACTGCTGTCAAGATGGTAGTAGAACCAGTCGGGGTCGGAACACGCTGTGCAGCGCCGATCAGCTTACCATTCAGTGCAGGAATAACAAGTCCGATAGCCTTTGCAGCACCTGTGCTGTTCGGAACGATGTTGATAGCTGCTGCACGAGATCTTCTCAGATCGCCTTTTCTCTGTGGTCCGTCGAGTGTCATCTGATCGCCTGTGTAAGCGTGGATTGTACACATAATACCAGACTTGATCTCTGCAAGATCATTCAGAGCCTTAGCCATCGGTGCAAGACAGTTTGTCGTACAGGAAGCTGCAGAAATAACGGTATCCTCTGGTTTCAGTTCTGTATGGTTTACATTGTAAACGATGGTCGGAAGATCATTTCCTGCCGGTGCGGAAATAACAACTTTTCTTGCGCCTGCTTTGATATGAGCCTCTGCCTTTGCCTTGGATGTATAGAAGCCTGTACACTCCAGAACAACGTCAACTTTCAGATCTCCCCATGGAAGATTCGCTGCATCTGATTCTGCATAAATTTTAATTGTCTGTCCATCTACTGTGATGGAGTCCTCTCCTGCGGATACGGTGTCTGCCAATGCGTATTTGCCCTGAGAAGAATCGTATTTTAATAAGTGAGCGAGCATCTTAGGTGATGTCAAGTCGTTGATTGCCACAACTTCATATCCCTCTGCTCCAAACATTTGTCTGAATGCAAGACGTCCGATTCGTCCAAATCCATTAATCGCTACTCTTACTGCCATGATTAATTCCTCCTAAAGTTTAAAATGTTAACTGAAACAGTTTTTATGGTGATATCTTTAACATTGTTAAAGATTCATCAACCCTATGTCCTATTGTACTAAATCTAAAATGGAAATTCAAGCTAATTTTGTTTTTTTGTCGCAATTCCTTAAAAATGCTTAAAAACAGGCTTCCTGTCCTTAAATTCCGTATAATATCGAAAGCCGCAGTATTCCAGAATTTCCGGCACTTTATCAAAATCGTATGCGATATGTTCCGGCCGGTGTCCATCCGATCCGATCGTCAAGATTTCTCCGCCGAGTTCCCGATATCTTTTGATAATGTCCGGAAGAGGATGACAAAATGGGAGTCCATATTTCCAACCAGAAGTATTCAGTTCAATCCCCTTTCCCGTCTCAATGACGGCGCGCAGCGCCTCATCAATTTCATCACTGAACTTCCTGTAGGAATAATCTTCCAGAGAATTCTTTCCATAACGCACCGCATAATCCATGTGGCCCAGCACGTCGAAGTCTTGAGATCGCCGGGCACATTCCGCCATCTCAAGAAACATCCTCCTGTAGACTTCTTCCTCCCCAAGTTCTTTAAAAATCGTCCGAAAATATGGGTCCTGCCCACTGACCTTATGAAGAGAACCGATCACAAAGTCAAAAGGATAGGACTGAATCAGTCCCGTATAGCCCAGAAATCGCGTCTGAATTCCGATTTCAATTCCTATACGAATCTCAATTCTATCCCTATATTCTTCCCTGAAGTTCTGTATTGTATGTACATAATTTTCTGGATCTTTGATATGCATTTCTTCCTCCGGATCTGCTCCATCTTCGTGATCCGTGATACAGATAATCCCAAGCTCCTTCTGAATCGAAGCTTCCACCATCTCTCTGACCGGAATTCCGCTGTCCAGCGAGAACTCCGTATGCATATGAAAATCAGATGTTATCATTGTATGGTCCCTCCTCCAAGCACACAATCTCCATCATAAAACACAACCGCCTGTCCAGGCGCAGGCACACCCAAGGGTTCATCAAAACGACAGACTACCCTGTCTTCCTCGATCTGTTCCACAGTACACCATGCACCCTTATGATTATATCTTATTTTTGCGAACACATGAGTCGCCCCTTTGAGCCCTTCCACCGACATCCAGTTCAAATGATTCGCGTACAAAGCTTCCCGCATAGATTCCGCTTTGGAACCAATCACCACTTCATTGGTTTCCGGACGGATTTCCAGCACGAATGCCGGATACCCGAGAGCCAACCCAAGCCCTTTTCTCTGACCGACCGTATAATGTATGATACCTTTATGGGTGCCGAGCACCTTTCCATCACTGTCCACAAAATTTCCAGGTATGGACTCGAATTTCGTCTCTCGTTCGATGTACCCGGCATAATCTCCGTCCGGCACGAAACAGATATCCTGACTGTCCGGCTTCCCTGCCACCAAAAGTCCTATCTTTTCTGCGATTTCCCGCACCTGTTCCTTCGTATACTCCCCCACAGGCATCAACGTATGCCGCAATTGTTCCTGTGTCAGGTTGTAAAGCGCATAGGTCTGATCTTTCGCCAAGGTTGCGGAACGACGCAACGTATGTCTTCCATTTTCAAGCTGCACGATTCTAGCATAATGTCCCGTGGCAATATAATCCGCGCCGATCATCTGACTCCGCTGCAACAAGGACTCCCATTTCACATAGCGATTGCAAGCGATACATGGATTCGGAGTCCGCCCTCTTGCGTACTCCTCCACAAAATAGTCGATCACATAATGCTTGAATTCCTCTTTAAAATTCATGACATAATGTGGGATATCCAAGGCCGCGCAGACCCGGCGTGCATCATCCACTGCACTGAGTCCACAACATCCACCATTCTCTTCCTGATGTTCTCTTGCCTCTTCCTGCCAGATCTGCATCGTCACACCGATGACCCTGTAACCCTGCTCTTTCAGTAAATACGCTGCAACCGAAGAATCCACGCCACCGGACATTCCGACTACCACTGTTTTCTGTCCCATATCAGTACTCTTCTTCCTCGTCTTCCTCTCCCTCATGAATATCCGATTTCGGTTTTTCGAGTCCCTCGATCTCAATTCCATGTTTCTGTGCATAATCCCACAATGCCGCATGAATCGCTTCCTCTGCAAGCAAAGAACAATGCACTTTGACCGGTGGCAGACCGTCCAGCGCCTCCATCACCGCCTTATTTGTCACTTTAAGTGCCTCATAGATACTTTTTCCTTTTACCAACTCAGTTGCCATGCTGCTGGTCGCCACGGCAGCGCCACAGCCAAACGTTTTAAATTTTACATCTTGGATCATCTGATGATCGTCAATATCCAGATAAATTCGCATAATATCGCCGCACTTCGCATTTCCTACCGTACCAACACCACTTGCATCCTCAATTTCACCCACATTTCTTGGGTTCTGAAAATGATCCATTACTTTTTCTGTATACATTCTTCTATTCCTCCTGTATCACGAATCGTCCATCTGAACAGACTACACGTTTTCTTCCTTTTTCATAAAATCCTCGTACAATGGAGACATATTTCTCAGATTCTGTACGATTTCTTTTAATACATCCACCACATAATCCAATTCCTCGTGGGTGGTATCCTCCCCAAGCGTCATCCGCAGAGAACCATGTGCGATCTCATGCGGCAGACCGATGGCCAACAGTACATGAGATGGGTCCAATGAGCCTGAAGTACAGGCAGAACCGCTGGAAGCGCAGATTCCTTTCATATCCAACATAATCAATAAGGATTCCCCTTCCACAAACTGAAAACTGAAATTCACATTATTGGGAAGACGTTTCACCGAATCTCCATTGAGTCTGCAGTAAGGAATCTCCCTGGAAATTCGGGAAATAAGGTAATCCCGCAGTTCACACTCTTTCGCGGTTCGTTCTTCCATGGTCGACACCGCGCGGGCGACAGCCGTACCCAATCCGATAATGCCCGGAACGTTCTCCGTACCCGCACGCCGTTTGCGCTCCTGAGAACCACCATGCACAAAAGAACGAATCTTCACCCCTTTTCGAATATACAAAAACCCGATTCCTTTCGGTCCATTCAACTTATGTCCGCTGGCGCTGAGCATATCAATCCCACATTCATCCACATGGATAGGAATCTGTGCAAATGCTTGTACCGCATCCGTGTGAAACAAAATGTTGTGCTTTTTCGCAATCTGTCCAATCTCTGAAATCGGCTGAATCGTCCCGATCTCATTATTGGCAAACATAATACTGATCAGAAACGTATCTTCTCGAATCGACGCTTCCATATCAGCCGGATCCACCCGTCCATTCTCATCCACATCGAGGTACGTCACCTTATATCCTCGCTTCTCCAGATATTCGCAAGTATGCAGGATTGCATGATGCTCAATCTTACTTGTGATAATGTGCCCGCCGTTCGGCCCATATGCTTCCGCCGCCGCCTTTAAAGCCCAGTTGTCAGATTCAGAACCGCCCGCAGTAAAATAGATTTCGTTCGCTTTCGCCCCCAGAGCAGAAGCGATGACCTCCCGCTGCTTCGCAATTTCTTCTTTATTTTTCGACGCAAACCCATAGACGCTGGAGGGATTGCCGAAATACTCTGTATAATATGGAAGCATTGCCTCCACCACCTCCGGCGCTGTCTTTGTCGTTGCCGCATTGTCCAGATAAATAAATTTATTTTCCATACTTTACCTTTGCATTCCTTTCCATTGTATTTTAATGATTAGGCACTAGTACACGAATGATTGCACTTCTTCTCTTGATTTGCTCCATCTTCCGGCATCTTCTTGCTCTCCTCCAGCAACTGGTCCAATTTGATCTCATCGACCGTGCGATTGATACTCTCATTGATCCGTTTCCAGACATATTTCGTCACGCAAGTATCCGCCGCATCACAGCCTTCTTCCGGATGAAGTGCCCCACAGTTCACAGGTTCCAGGCTACCTTCCAGAGCTCTCAGTATATCTCCCACCGAGATCTCATGACTCTCTTTCGCCAGCGCATATCCTCCGGAGGCTCCACGCACACTTTTTACCAACCCTGCTTTCTTCAAAAGCGCCATCAACTGTTCCAGATAACGCTCCGAGATTCCCTGACGAGCGGCGATACTGCTGATGGATACCGGCTCTTTTTCACTATATTTTGCCAGATCAATCAAGGCCCTAAGGCCATATCTTCCTTTTGTAGAAAGTTTCATCTGTCAGAAATCCTTTCTTTTGGCTTTTAATCCCTAGTATTTTACTAGGATTTTTATTTTACACGTAGAATAGCACTTGTCTCCTGTTCTGTCAAGTATCTGACACGAATATATTGTAAAAATCATCTTTATCGAGGATAGCATGTCCAAGAAACAAACCATCATCAAAGGAACTTTTATACTTACTATTACCGGCTTTCTGACCCGTTTCATGGGATTCTTTTACCGCATATTTTTAAGTCACACATTTGGAGAAGAAGGCGTCGGACTATACCAGTTGATTTTTCCGGTGTACGCTCTGTGTATCTCTCTCACCTGCGCCGGAATTGAAATGGCAATCTCGCGCAGTGTCGCCCGGCATATGTCCATGCATCAAAAAAAAGAAGCCCAGGAAACTTTATTTCTTGGACTCTTTCTTTCTATCATCCTTTCCTTGACCGCCTTGCTTGTTCTGCAAAGCCGAGCGGAAACAATCGCTATAAAATTTTTGCAGGAACCGCGCTGTGAATTTCTGCTTGTCGTTATGTCCTATGCCCTCCCCTTTGCCTCCATCCATAGCTGTATCTGCGGATATTATTTTGGATTAAGACAGACAAAAATCCCCGCGCTTTCCCAGTTGATCGAGCAAACGATTCGAATTTTAAGTGTATTCGCGTGCTATCAATTTGCAGTCCACAATCGTATTCCACTCACCGTTTCGATCGCCGTCGTCGGACTGGTCATCGGGGAATTTTCCTCCGCAGTGTTTTCTGCAAACGCCCTTGTCGGCTCACAGGAATCCATCCTTTCCTCCATTCGAAAGAAAAGTAGAAAAAAACTTTTACAATCTTCCAAACGACTTCATGAACTTCTCCATCTTTCTGTTCCATTAACCACGAACCGTGTACTCATTAACCTTTTACAAAGCGTAGAAGCGATTTCCATTCCAAGCCAACTGAAACTGTATAATCACAGCACTTCCGAAGCGCTTAGTATCTACGGCGTTCTAACCGGTATGGCGTTACCGTTGATTCTGTTTCCATCGGCAATTACCAGCTCTGTTTCCATTATGCTCATGCCGACTGTTGCAGAAATTCAGGCTTCCAGTCAGAAAGAACGTATGTATCCACTACTCCAAAAAACCATCGGCGTTTGTTTTGCACTCGGCATCGGATGCGGCCTTCTCTTTTTGATTTTTGGTTCCTGGCTCGGTAACTTCTTGTTTCACAGTGAAACAGCCGGAAATTTTATCGTCACATTAGCGTGGATTTGTCCGTTCCTCTACGCCAATACAGCATTAGTCAGCGTAATCAACGGACTGGGAAAAACCATCTCTACCTTCTGCATCAACACATTGGGATTGTTGATCCGAATCGCCGGCGTCTTCCTGGCCATTCCAGTTTTCGGTATCCAAGGGTATCTCTGGGGACTGCTTGTCAGCCAGCTAAGTATTTCTGTTCTCTGTCTCGGAAAGCTCTACATAGAATTTAAATAGAGTTTCATGAAGATCGGATTGACATAGACCTCCGTCAAGATTCCGATACTAAAGATCACAACCACAAAAATCGTCTTCGACATGGTCCATCTCACCGACGGCCAAGTGAACAAAAACCATAAGATAACCGCATAGGCAAATACATAAAACGCAATCTGTGGAAACAATGCCACCAGACTCAGAAAGAGCCCTTTCACTCCCATCTGTATGATCGTTGTGACAAACAATACGCCTCCCAGAAATCCAAACCAAATCACACACCCCGCCGCGACGGCTCTGCGGAATCTGGTCAGACCCGATAAAATAACGACGATAACAGGAAATAACCGGATTCTCATAAGATAAATCAAAAAGTCTTTCTTATCCACCTGAATCGAAGTATACTGCGAAAGAAAAAAAGGATTGAAAATACCGGACGCGGCCAGATAAGATTCGGCCGCCAGATTTGCATATAAAATTCCTGACAGTAGTCCCGCCAGAAATGCCGCCAACAAAATACGTTTCCCCGTAAATAATCTCAAACAAAAGCCCCCCTGCAATATAATCTCGTAAAGCTCCTGGATTTCACGACTTATGTCACTTATATCCGTTTATTCAATACTCCAGTGTACGAATCGCTTTATGATAATATATTGTCGGGAGGGCTTGATTATTCCCTGAGATTCCGTGACCCAAACATCCTCTGATTTACTTTTTATATTTTACCGCATACGCCATAATCGCAGAGACGGTCTTCGAGTCTTCGATTTTCTGTTCCAAGATCATCCGTTGCAATTCTTCCAGAGAAAATGCTTTGACATCAATGTATTCCCCCTCATCAAGATGCTGTTTGGAAGGAATCAGATTCTGCGCGACAAACACCTCGATTCTCTCATTACAAAATGCCACTGTCGTTCTCAGCGTAATCAACAATTCCAGATTCTCGCTTCGATAGCCGGTCTCCTCCTCCAGTTCCCTGGACGCACACTCGATTCCAGGTTCTCCCGGTTCATCCAACTTGCCGGCCGGAATCTCCCAGGTATAGCGATCCAGCGCGTTTCGATACTGGCGTACCATGAGAATATTCCCTTCTTCTGTGATTGGAACGACTGCAGCCGCTCCATTGTGATGTATAAAATCCCA
This sequence comes from Hespellia sp., assembly GCA_022790755.1. Taxonomy (GTDB): domain Bacteria; phylum Bacillota; class Clostridia; order Lachnospirales; family Lachnospiraceae; genus Mediterraneibacter_A. The sequence continues at coordinate 9,265 of JAAVXR010000059.1, forward strand.
TTTTGCCGTCGTACCGTTTCCAAGATCCACATGATCGCAATAGACGTCCAACACAGCTCCTTTATAAGCCAGTTCTCTCTTGATTCGTTTGATTTCTCCGTCCATAGTCTGTCTCCCATTCTGATGATTCCAAATTTTTGTGAGCTTCTTATTTTACATTTGTTTTCATTATTTACTTAGCATATGACATTTTGTGATTTGTGTCAAATCGCAAAAACTAATTGCGTGCGCACGCATACTATGGTATACTCTTTTCGATTGGAGGGAACTTATCTATGAAACTATTAAAATGGCTCTCGGTTACAGATCGTTTTTACAAAATTTATTTGGACAAGCAGCTTGCCCCCTTTGGAATCAACTGCAGCCAACATATGTTTTTGATTAAAATATGTGATTCCCCTGGCATTTTGCAGGACTCATTGATGAATATGTTTTATGTTCATCCGAGCAATATTGTACGGACAATTGCTGCTTTGGAAAAACAGGGACTGATTACCCGTTCTCCGAACAATAAGGACAAAAGGACCTGGGAACTATATCCCACGGATCGTGCGCTGTCTATGGTTGAAGAGATACGGACAGTCTGTGAAAAGACAGAGTCCCTTTTATTGCAGGGTCTTAGCAATACAGAAAAAGATATGCTAATAGATTTACTCATGCAGGCCGGCAAAAATATTACGGCAGAACTTCATATAGAAAGAAAGGAGGAGGAATTGAATGACTGAGAATCCTCTGGGATATGAGAAAATTCCAAAACTATTGAAAGGCTTTGCCATCCCAAGTATTACGGCGACTCTGATCGGTTCTCTCTACAATATTGTGGATCAGATTTTTATTGGTCAGGGTGTAGGGTATCTCGGAAACGCCGCAACCAATGTCTCCTATCCCTTCTCTACCATTTGTCTTGCAATTTCCTTGCTGATTGGAATCGGCAGCGCTTCTCTTTTCTCGCTTTATCTTGGAAAGAAGCAACCGGACTCAGCAGCCAAGACCGCAGGAAATGGAATCATCCTGATGTTCATTTTCGGCCTTGCTTATCTGATAATAGGCGAAAGTCTTCTGCCACAACTTTTGAAATTATTTGGAGCCACAACAGAAGTATTTCCCTTTGCGCAACAATACGCCAGCGTTACCTTAATTGGAATGCCATTTCTCATTGTAACAAATGGTATGAGCAATTTGATCCGGGCAGACGGAAGCCCGAAGTACTCCATGACCTGCATGGTTATCGGCGCCATTGCAAATACCATTCTCGACCCGATCTTCATTTTTGTCTTTCATTGGGGGATCTTTGGTGCGGCTCTGGCTACGATTCTGGGACAAATTTTGTCCTTTATGTTCGCAATACGCTATTTATGGCGATTCAAAACCATTCGCTTTCAAAAAAACTGTTTTCGGCCAAACATCAAAGAGAGCTTAAAAACCTGCAGTATGGGAATCAGCAGCAGCGCAAATCAAATCGCAATTACCCTGGTGCAGATTGTACTACATAATTCACTGACTTACTATGGCGCGCAGACGGTTTACGGTACTGATATTCCTTTAGCCGCCTGCGGAATCGTGATGAAAACAAATGCGATTATTCTCGCTATCGTTGTCGGAATCTCACAGGGAGTTCAGCCAATCATCGGTTTTAATTACGGAGCAAAACAATATTCCCGCGTGCGGGAGGCATACCTGCTTGGAATCAAATGGAATATGATTGTCTCTGCAATCGGTTTTTGTTTATTCCAATGTTTCCCACAATCTCTCATCTCCCTGTTTGGAGATGGAGATAAACTTTATCTCGAATTTTCAGTTCTGTTCATGAGAATCTTTCTTTTTATGGTGCTGGTGAACGGAGTACAAGTTCTGTCTTCCAGCTTTTTTACCGCCATCGGGAAAGCTCTGAGAGGAGCTTTACTGGCACTGACAAGGCAAGTATTTTTCTTGATTCCGCTTATCCTGATACTTCCACTGCACTTTGGAATCATGGGAGTCTTATTTGCAGGACCTGTTGCCGATTTTTCTGCATTTGTTTTATCTGTGGTGTTGGTAAGCAGAGAATTGAAGCTGCAGAAAAAACTTTCATAAAAGACTTACACACGCCCGCAAAGGTACATGCCACCAGAAACGCATCTGGATTATTTATCTCCGATATACATACCTATACAGATTATCGTTAAAACCATTTCAACAACAGGTTGCGCCGCAATCACCCCATTTAATTTCCAAAAGTGATTTAAAATGATGACGCCCGGAATAAAAAGCACTGCATTTCTTAGAACGGTAATGGTTAGCGATTTTATTGCTTTTCCCAATGCTTGAAAATAACTTGTTATCATATTGATGACACCAAGCATAGGAGCCGACAGGCAAAGAACTTTTATGAAATATCCCGCCTGTTCAATCAAAGCGTCATCTTGCAGGAAAATAGCAGCAAGGAACTTTCCAAAAAGTACAAATACTGTGGTAAATACTGTGCCGATGAAAACTCCAAATAGTATCGAACGATTCATGATATCAGACATCTTCTTTTTCTCATTTCCGCCATAACAATAGCCAACCAAAGGAGCAACGCCTTGGGATAATCCTACCGACAACAAGATTGGAACCATATCCAGCTTATATGCAATTCCATAAGAAGCCACAGCGTCAGAGCCGTAAATACCGATATAGTTGTTAAGTACAATATTGGATACACTCATAAGCACTGTGATAAGAGCCCCCGGAACACCGATACTTACGACATTACGTATCATAGTTGCGTCCGGTGAAAAACGTTTCGGCGCCAATGGCACTAATTGGTTTCCCTTACGTTCTTCGCAAATCATACAGACAATGTAATATATCGTTGCACATACAAATCCGAGAGAGGTTGCGAGCGCGGCTCCTGCCGTTCCCCAACCCAAGATGGCGATAAATACATAATCCAACACTATATTAATTGCATTTCCAAGTATCAATCCAATCGTTCCTTCTTTGATCAGACCAACCGAGCGGAACAAATGAACAAATCCATTTGCCAGCATGATAAAAGGAGCGCCTATAAAAATCCATTTCAGATAATCACAAGTGTAAATGATATTATCTGCATCTGCACCGGCTATTTTTGCCAATGGCTGCAAGAACACGAGTCCCAAAACAAGAGTGATAATACCTGCGATTGCCATCGCATATACACAAAAATTTAGAATAGTGCCAGATTCTTCTTTCTTTTCTTCTCCCAGTAATCTGGCAATTACACTGCTGCCTCCCATTCCAAAAATACAGGCAACAGACATCATGATGAGCAGTATTGGCGCACACAATGTTACCGCAGCAATCGTTGCAGGCTCTTTTGTCAGAGAAACAAAAAATGTATCGGCAATATTATAAATAAGCGTTGTCAGCTGTCCCAACATAGCAGGTAATCCGACTCTCATAATTGCTTTGGAAATATTCTTTTCTTCAAAAACAGATGTCATATTCTCTTTTCCTCTCTTGCGCTTTTTTTCATTATAATGTACTATAAATCCAAAAAACGAGACATATGTCCTGTTATGAGGAAGTCCTATGGAGAGAATATATGATAAAAAGAAAATTGCATCCTGTATTAAAAAAAGTAACTACCATGCTGTACTGGACTCATTGGATATAGATTTTTATCTGATAAAATACAAAAAAGGCGAATTCGTGAGTTCGCCTTTTCAGAATGAATCCTTATTCCAGATCGTGGAAGAGGGTTCTATAAATATCTACTTTATTCGTGATGACGGTACACGCTATTCCCTCTCAAACGGAACAACAGACTATTTTCTCGGAGACATGGATATCTTTTAT
>JAAVXR010000060.1 GCA_022790755.1 Hespellia sp.
ACCTATTCATAAAAAATCCAATAATAAAATGGCAGGGGCCTATATAGCTCAGGCTGGCTAGAAATTTTATAATAACACAATACACATCAGGATCATTATTACATCTTATAACCTGTTCTTTCATGCTTTCCAGCATATCTTTTGTCATACAGTTAATTTTTTTTTCATTATCAATGATTATTGTCCCAATATGATTATTCTTTTCATATCGAATCGTACCCATAAAAACCTCCTCATTTATTATGAAAGTTCGCCGCCGGATAGGCGGCATAAGTTCAGGGATGCCTAATGCGCCCTCACAACTTTCATGCATGGAGGTGCGTTCTTTGTGGGCGCATGCAGGTTTACTATAAAGTTTCCTAAAATAAACAGAAAGAAAGTTCTCTTATCATAACAATTCTTTCGACTTATATGCATAACAAAGACCATGTCAGGAGGAGTAACATGGCCCAATATCTTACAAACAATTTCTATTAGCTTCTTAATTTCTTAATCTCACTGATCATAGCAGGAATCGCCTGGAACAGATCACCTACAATTGCATAATCCGCAATGTCAAAGATCGGAGCTTCCGGGTCCTTGTTAATAGCAACAATCACATCAGAACCACTCATACCAGCCGCATGCTGGATAGCGCCGGAGATACCACATGCAATGTAAAGCCTTGGCCCTACCGTCTTACCTGTCTGCCCCACTTGATGTGCATGAGCGATCCAGCCTGCATCTACAGCCGCACGGGACGCGCCAACAACACCACCAACTACCTCTGCGAGTTCTCTGATAACTCCAAATCCTTCCGGACCGCCAACACCACGACCACCGGATACAATAATCTCAGCTTCCTCAAGATTCACCGCTTCAGCAACTTCCTTAATACGCTCGATGAGCTTGGTTCTGATCTGGGATTCTTCTACATGAATATCTTCCTTCGTAATAGGACCTTCCTTGCCTTCTACAAGTTCCGGTCTCTTGAACACACCTGGACGCACAGTACCAAGCTGAGGACGATTATCCGGGCAGAGAATCGTAGCCATCAGGTTACCGCCAAACGCAGGACGTGTCCAAGCCATGTTTCCACCTTCTGCATCGTAACCTAACTGTGTACAGTCCGCTGTAAGACCAGTGTTCAGATCGCACGCCATCCTCGGACCAAGATCACGACCATTGTTCGTTGCACCGATCAAGATTGTAGTTGGTTTATACTTTTCAACCAGAGTCTTCATAGCAATACTGTATGCATCTGTTGTATAGTTGTAATATTCATCACCTTCTACAACAATCGCTTCATCTGCCCCATACTCAATTGCTTTCTTGGCAACATCCTCTACCTGGCCACCAATAACAACCGCAACAAGCTTCTCGCCCATTTCATCTGCAAGCTGACGGCCTGGCTTCAAAAGTTCATAACCAACTGGCTTTGCAACATTCTCTTCTGTCTCAACAAATACCCAAAGATTCTTATATTCTTCAAAACTCATGTCCCATATCCTCCTTACAGTACTTTTGCGTCAGCAAGCAGGCCGACAAGTTTGATTGCGGAATCAGTAACAGCTTCTTCAGCAATTTTAACACAGGTCTTATTTCTAACGGGCGTGAAGGTCTTCTTAACCTTTGTAGGTGAACCCTTCAAACCACAGCGTGTCAGATCAATCTCTGGCATATCATCTGCTGTGATAACAGTGATCTCTTTCTTACGAGCCGCCATTTTGCTCTTAATGGTAGGATATCTCGGCTCAAAAGCAGTCTTAACAACTGTGACTACTGCTGGTTTCTGAACAGAGATCATATCATATCCTTGATCGCTCTCCCTCTTAACAATGATGGAATCGCCATCTACGCTAACCTCTGATGCATATGTAACCTGTGCAAGACCCATATGAGCTGCGATCTCAGGACCAACCTGGCCAGTATCACCATCAATCGCCTGTTTGCCACCGAAGATAATATCGAACTTGCCTTCCTTCGCTTCAATGGCTTCGATAGCAGAAGCAAGGATATAGCTAGTTGCCAGTGTATCGGAACCACCAAACTTCCTGTCGCTGCAAAGATATGCCTTGTCCCCGCCAACAGCAAGACACTCTCTTAATGCGTTCTTCGCCTGATCCGGCCCCATACTCAATAATGTGATCTCTGTATCAGGGTTTTCATCCTTAATCCTTGCTGCAATTTCCAGAGCATATGCGTCGAACGGATTAACGATACTAGGTACGCCTGCACGAATCAATGTATTCGTAACCGGATCAATCTTAATCTCTGTGGTATCAGGCACCTGCTTTACACATACTAAGATTTTCAAAATAAATACCTCCTTCGTGTAAGTTAGCTTCGTTCATATTACGTATCGAATTTCGTATTATGAAAAGCCACTACGTATTTTTATGTGGTTTCTCATATTATAATTGACGAATTCTATAAGCACAAATGACTATATTATATGGATTTTATAAAATAATGATATGGTTGAAGCCTTCCATGGACTACCACTACGATAATAATATTTTCTCCTATCATTAACTAGAATCGGATAGCTAGCAACAATAATGTCTCTTCCACTTGTCTTCTAATTGATTAATACAAAAAAAGAAACCCTGTATAAATTCGATACAAGGTTTCTCCAAACTCCCCGAGTTGGGCTCGAACCAACAACCCCGCGGTTAACAGCCGCGTGCTCTACCATTGAGCTATCGAGGATCATCTATATAAAAGTATTGCAGACGTATTTGGCATCCATGAATCCAAGTCCGCCTAATCGGCAGCAAACGATTCATAGGAAACAAAATCCCGGCTTTTTCTGCCGGGACTCAAGTGGAGAATACGAGAGTCGAACTCGTGACCTCCTGCTTGCAAGGCAGGCGCTCTCCCAACTGAGCTAATCCCCCATGGTATTATCGGTAACAACTCTAATAAAATACCATAAGACCCCGCCGTTTGTCAAGATCTTCTATCCAAATTCTTCCCTGCAAAGATCTTTATTATGAATTCATTTTATAATTATCTCATGGAAAAAGTATCCCCAACAGAATATTCTTCTCATACAAAAACGTCAATAATGCATTCTCACTAATCATTTCAAAACAAGTTTTTCCAATCTCCGTCGTATAAATCAGCGTAATTACCAAAAATCCAACCCAGATTATAATCAACGAAAATCCCAATCCCAATATCGCTCCTGCAATTCGATTCAAACCATGAACCAGAGGCAGCACAGAAAGCAAATCCACTGCCACGATCAATGCCTTCACCAGAATTGATACAAACAAAAAGGTAACCAGGAAAGAAACCACATTAATTACCATATTTGAAACATAGGATGCCACATATTCCGGAAAAGTATTCACACCAAATTCTTTATAAATCTCACTATTATTATTCTCCAGAAGAGAATCCTTCAAAAAATCCGGTATTTCTGAATCCTCGATTATTTTTATCTGAGCATCCTTCGGCAGTTCCCCCAAAAGCTGTGTGATATCTGTAATATCCAACCCAATCTCGTCCAAATCCAAATCTGCGAGTTCTTGTGTATCGTAATTGACCAGCGGAGTCTGTGATAAATCTACCCCCGACAAGTCCCCCACCTTTATGGACGGCATAAAGAAATCCACACATTTCTTTTCAATCATCTCATCAGCCGGCGTCCACTTTATAATCGCTGCACTGATATAGGGCGTCAAAAGTGATACCAAAACAATTGTCAGCACTGCTGCAATCAAGGAAATGCCAATCCGAAAGAACCCCTTCACAGCGCCTAAAATCAATCCCACAAGAAAAATCAATCCTACTGCAATCAATAACCAATTCATATACTCTCCTACTTTATCAATCGTATCTTCTTCATAATGTTCGTATTCATCAATAAATATGTATTCATTCCTGAGAGCGGAATGATTTCTGCCACATCCATTTCAAGATCACCCTGAAATTTTTTGAAACCTTTTGTCGTAAAAATACAGGCCCTTGATCCTTCCGACATAATCACTTGATTACCAGAAATCTTAACATTACCATATTCCCCTTTAAAATTTACCGAAGCCGTCTGATTCCCTCTCATATTGTATATTCGGAGCTCATACCCAGAACCCCCATCGTTCTCCAGAACAAATCCGATGTAACGTTCCGAATGAAACATGCTTTTAATTTCCTTATCCAACTGCACTTTTTTGATAGCTTCCGGAATCTGGCTTCCTTTATATATGATAAATTCCACGTCGCTGACCGCAACAGAAGTCTCATTATTAACAAAGAAAATCGACGGTACAATAGAATTCTTATAAGTATCTAATGCAACCTGATTATCCGTCTTACTCTGCCCGACAGTCCCAAAATTGTAATAAACCACTTTGGAGATCAATTCTGTATCCTGGATAAACAGATAAGAAACAGCCATCATACTTGCATCACCTGATAACGCAATAGCCATCGGATATCCGGTCCCCAACATCGTAGCTTGATGCTCAACCAGCAAATTCCCTGCGGTATCATAGGTTGCAATCTTGGGAGAATCCTCGTTCTTCAGAATGGCCGCTACGATTCCCTGATTGGACACCGCAATCTTCTCGATTGGAAGTGTCGTCGTCACCTCGCCTTTCAGACCGGCTTCCGTAAATACCATGATTGAGTCTCCACCATTGTCAGCAATTGCAAAAGCATCTTTATTCACAGAAATGATCGGATTCTGTATCTGTCCCGGCTGGTTCCATATTTCCTCATTCTTCTCATTCAGATAAACGACACCATCTCTGCTATACCGTATAATCCCATCTGCAAATTCCCTATAACTATAGTTGTCAGAACTTTCTCTGGAATAATCTTTTACTTCTTGAATATTTTCATAAGTCTGCCGCTCAAAATAGATATAGCCTAACAAGACTATAACCACTACAAGCAGAAGTCCCTTAAAAAGCCTTTTACGATGCCTCTTTTTGTGCCGGCCTTTCCCTTTGTTCCGACCTTCTGTATCCTGTTCTCGTACTTCAGAAAAAGGAACCGAACGATTCCCTGTCCTTCTTCTCTGACTCATGTTTTCCCCTTTATCACTTGAAATGCCACCCCATTTACATCCCCACGAAATATGAATTTAGTATACCATATTTTTTATTAAGGGGACAGTCCCATCACATACTTTTTTGATCTGAGCTTCCCCCTTTTGTCTATGGCAGCACCAGTTTTTGTCCAATATAGATAAAATTTCCATCCGATAAACCATTCATTTTACAAATCGCATCTACATGACCGACGTCTCCATACATTTTTTTACTGATAATAGCAAGCGTATCTCCTTCTTCCACAACATATACACCATCATTTCCATTTTCTTTTTCCGCATCTTCCTGCGTAATCGTATCTCTAACATCCTGTCCATTTCCAGCCGCTACGATATTTCCACTAGTCTCCTGCACCTTATCTTCCTTCTCTGAGGAGACAACAGTTTCTGAGTCCTCTTTCTGTGCTCCTGCAAATTCCTGCTCACTACTCTCTTCCTTTTCAATCACGCTATTCTTTTGCACATCCTGAGCTTGTCCCTCTGCACTTTGATCAACAACAGGCTCCATATTTTCTGTTTTATTTGTCCCTTGTTCTCCCTGTCCACCCATCGTGACACTTTGCAGCGCTGTCTCAACAGTTTGCATTTTATCAAAATTATTGATTGTTGTGACTCCCATCACCACTACGACCAAAATTAAAACAGCACTGGCCATGTACATCATGCGTGCTGCTCTCTTTTGTTCTTGCTGTTCTTCTCTGCTACGTATCATGCTTCTAAAATCCTTAGCAGCTCGATCTTCAACAGTTTCCGAGGGACATACGCCGTTCCTTTTCCGACTGGAGATCATATAATTTTGCATGGACGGATTTTTCTCATAATACGTATAATGCCCGCCGATTTCCATTAAGTCGTCAAATTTATGCGCATAGTACACCTCCTCTTTCTCAACTGGATCTTTCAATACCAGTATCGTATTTTTTTTGGAAAATGATTTCCGATGCAATTTCAAAATGCTGTGATCCAAAGTTAATACCGGACCTAGCCTGGCGACAAACCATCCTACAATCTCACTGTCCTCAAAATATTGCTTACAGTCCTCATAACCACTTTTCCAGGCCTGATCATCAATGACCAGATCTTTCCCTTCCATCTTCAGATCGTGCATTTGGATAGCACCGTGAATAAATACATAGTCTTCTCCATCGGTCGTCTGCATTTCCCCGACCAAAAATGCTCCAACCGGTTCCTGCTGCGCTTTATCACATAATTGTGTGAAAAATGTATCTACATAATCCTCTACGTATATTTTTGGCGTATCACTGATATTGCCAATTTGTCGTACATTTCTTGGTAATTGTCTTTCCATTTCTCTCACCTCATTTACATATTTCCGGATTCAAAAAATTGGGAACCAAAGTCAGATATTTCCGACCATGGTTCAATGCTTTCGCAAGAATCAACGTCGACTTGCGGTAAGCATATCACAGGAAAAATATTAAATTTATCGGTTATTGTCACAGGAACCAAAAAAATGTTCGACAAAACATTCGAGGACTTGCTCTTGTATCCTGTTCATTGAAATGTTATGATATTGTACAACAAACTTACTTGAGAAAATGAATATTTATACAGAATTAATCGAGGTGAACCAATAGAAATGAGCCGCTTTTTTGCAAAGAAACAACGCAGACGGGCCGAAAAACGTATACAGCTATATAGAGATTTTTATCACTGCATCCATGATCTTGCCGTCCATCCGGCTGTGCTTCAGATGAAACAATATCCGCACCACGGTTCAACAACTTGTTATCGCCATTGTCTGAATATGGCATTTTACAGCTATTTATGGTGTCGTTTTCTTCATTTTAACGCACGTTCTGCCGCTCGGGCCGGTATGATCCACGATCTTTTTCTCTATGACTGGCATACACACGCCGCATTGACCGGAGAGCGATTTCATGGACTGACACACCCCAAAACGGCCTTTCGAAATGCACAAAAATATTTCACACTAAATAAAATAGAAAAAGACATTATTTTAAACCATATGTGGCCCGTAACACTCCTTTCCGTTCCATCCACCAAAGAAGGATGGATTGCCAGCTTTGCAGACAAATACTGCGGCGCATGGGAAACCATGCGCCGCAGTTGATATTGCTATTCATATTACTATCTATCTACGCCTGAAATCAACAGAATTTTTTTACTTTCTCATAGATACTGTCCGCATCCAGACCGTATTTCTTCACCAATTCTGTCGCTGGTCCGGATTCTCCATACGTATCGTTGATTCCTATTTTCAGCACTTTCGTCGGTGCCTGCTCTGAAAGTACATCGCAAACCGAGCTTCCCAGTCCGCCAATCACGGAATGTTCCTCTACTGTGACTACTTTGCCAGTCTCCTTTGCCGCAGCTACCACCAATTCTTCATCCAACGGTTTAATCGTATGAATATTGATTACTTTCGCATCAATCCCATCTGCTGCCAGCTTTTTGGCCGCCTCGAGACAATTTGCTACCGGAAGTCCCGTGGCAATAATCGTCACATCTTTTCCTTCACGGAGTACAACACCTTTTCCAAGCTCAAATTTATAGTCCGGACGATCGTTGATCACTGGAACCGCCAGTCTACCAAAACGCAGGTAAACCGGACCTACGTGGTGGTACGCCGCTTCCACAGCCGCCTTCGCCTCCACATCATCGGAAGGACTGACCACTACCATTCCAGGAATCGTCCGCATCAGAGCGATATCCTCATTACACTGATGGGTTGCCCCGTCCTCACCAACGGAGATGCCGGCATGAGTCGCCCCGATCTTCACATTCAGTTTTGGATATCCCACAGAATTACGAACCTGCTCAAAAGCACGCCCTGCTGCAAACATCGCGAAAGAACTTGCAAAAGGAACTTTTCCTGTCGTCGCAATTCCCGCTGCCACGCCAATCATATTACACTCTGCAATTCCACAGTCAATGTGTCTTTCCGGAAACGCCTTTTTGAATACTCCGGTCTTTGTAGCAGCCGCCAGATCCGCATCTAATACGACTACATCGTCATATTTTGCGCCTAAGTCAGCCAAAGCATTACCATAACTTTCTCTTGTTGCTATTTTCTTTACATCTGTCATAATGCTTCACCTACTTTCTCTAAATCTGCCATTGCCGTTGCATACTGTTCATCGTTCGGTGCAGAGCCATGCCAGCCCACCTGATTCTCCATGAAAGAAACTCCTTTTCCTTTCAACGTCTTTGCGACAATTGCTGTCGGCTGTCCTTTCACCGTCCTAGCCTCTTTAAATGCGGCGTCAATTTGATCAAAATCATTACCGTCAATATTAATTACATGGAAATTAAATGCTTCAAACTTCTTGTCAATCGGATACGGGGAATTCACCTCAGAAACCGGTCCATCAATCTGGAGATTATTGTTATCCACGATCACTACCAGATTGTCCAACTTTCTGTGTCCTGCAAGCATCGCTGCCTCCCATACTTGTCCTTCTTGGATTTCACCGTCCCCAAGCAATGCATATACTCTGAAATCCTCATTGAAAATCTTTGCGGAAGCCGCCATTCCCACTGCAGCGGAAATACCCTGTCCAAGAGAGCCGGAAGACATATCCACACCCGGAATATGTTTCATATCCGGATGTCCCTGTAAATAAGACCCTGTATGACGCAGTGTCTTCAGATCCTCCACCGGAAAATACCCTCTGTTCGCCAATACAGAATAGAGCCCTGGCGCCGTATGCCCTTTCGACAGTACAAAACGGTCCCGATCCGCCTTCTGTGGATCTTTCGGATCAATATTCATCTCCTCAAAGTACAGATACGTATAAATATCTGCCGCCGACAATGAACCGCCCGGATGCCCGGATTTTGCGTTGTAAACTGCCGTAACGATCCCTTTACGGACCTCATTTGCAGTTTTCATCAATGCTGATTTGTCCATACCTATTATTCCTCCTTGTTTATTCACCAAAAACCGCTTTATAATCTGCCTGGAACTTTGCAATTCCCGCATCTGTCAGCGGATGATGTATCATCTGCTCAATTACTGCATATGGAACCGTCGCGATATCTGCTCCCGCCAGCGCACAGTCCGTCACATGCATCGGAGTCCGCACACTTGCAGCAATAATCTCAGTCTCGATACCTGCCGTTGCAAAGATCTCCGCTATCTCTGCTATCAGATCTGTGCCACGCTCTGAAATATCGTCCAGACGTCCCACAAATGGAGACACATAAGTCGCACCGGCCCTCGCTGCAAGAAGTGCCTGATTCGCACTGAAGATTAAAGTCAGATTCGTTTTAATACCCTCTGCGGTCAGCGCCTTACATGCTTTCAGTCCTTCCGCAGTTGTCGGAAGCTTCACCACCATGTTCGGGTGAATCGCCGCAATCGCACGACCTTCTGCGATCATCCCCTCCGCATCTGTCGTCGTCGCTTTCACCTCTCCACTGATTGGTCCATCCACGATAGATGCAATCTCCGCAATAACTTCCTCAAATACACGGCCTTCTTTTGCGATCAGCGAGGGATTTGTCGTCACACCGCAAATTACACCCATATCGTTCGCTTTCTTGATATCTTCAACCTTAGCCGTGTCGATAAAAAATTTCATTCTCTTGTTCCTCCTTCCATAATAGATAGTCTACAATTTCATTACAATTCTGTCCGCCCCTCCAAAGCGCGCAGAAGTGTTACCTCATCAATATATTCCAGATCGCCGCCTACAGGAACACCGCTCGCAATCCGACTGACTTTGATTCCTGTCGGTTTAATCAATTTACTGATATACATTGCTGTAGTTTCCCCTTCCAGAGTGGAGTTTGTGGCAATAATCACCTCATCCACTTCCCCCATCAGCCGTTCCATCAATTCCTTCAGGCGGATATCCCCGGGCCCGATTCCAAGCATGGGAGAAATCGCACCATGCAATACATGATATACCCCTTCATATTTCCCGGTCTTCTCATACGCCGCGAGATCCCTCGGCGTTTCCACCACCATAATCGTCCGCTTATCTCGTTTCTCACTCCGACAGATTGGACACAACTCTTGATCCGTCAGTGTACAACAAGAAGTACAGTATCGCACATTACTTCTCGCATCTGTTAAAGCATTTGCAAGACTTTCCACCTGGTCTTTCGGCATACTGATAATATGAAATGCGAGCCTCTGCGCAGATTTTGTACCGATCCCTGGAAGACGTCCCAATTCTTCAATTAATTTACTGATCTGGCTACTGTAATAATCCATATTTATATCATTCCAGGCATCCCGCCTGTCAGCCTCGACATTGCAGAGGAAGATTCATCGTCCACTTTTCGTAGCGCTTCATTGGTCGCCGCCACAATCAGATCCTCCAACATCTCAATATCATCCGGGTCCACAACTTCTTCTGCCAGCTTTACTTTGAGTACCTCCCGTTTTCCGGAGATCGTAACCTCCACTGCACCGCCGCCTGCGGATGCAACAAATTCTTTCGATTCCAGCTCTTTCGCCTGTTCCTCCATCTGGCGCTGCATCTTCTGTGCCTGTTTCATCAAATTCGCCATATTTCCGGGCATTTGGCCGCCCGGGAAGCCACCACGTTTTGCCATGGGACCCCATCCTCCTTGCTGCGTTAAATATAGTTATTCATTCATCTTCCACCGTAATCGGCATGCGAATCAGCTCTTCCAAATCTGGATAATCCACCTGTACCTGTTGATTCTCTTCCATATGTCGGATTTCCACCTGCACCTCTTTCCCAATCCGCTTTGCAATCAATTGCTGCAGCTCCTCAATATGCTCTGGTTTGCCAGCCAACGTGCTGTCCATCGCGTCATGAAACACCAATAACAACCGATTATCTCCGCCAAGACTCAACTTCGCTTTCTTCAGACAAATTTTCAGCGGAGGATGCGTCTCCTGTGCGATAGATCGGAAATTCTTTACCACTTCCCGAATTTCTTCTGGAACGGCCTTCGCAAGCTGTGGTATTGCCTTCTTCTCCCGAACATCCGTCGCCGCTTTCTCCATCCCCTCCGGTCTCTGCGACGTCGCCGCTGAAAAAGGAATCCCTTTTTCCAGTTTTTCTTCCAAGACACGTATACGATCCAACAGACTGTCCTGCTGGACCTCCATTGCCGGTATACAAAGCTTAATCAAAGCCACTTCCAACATCACTCGCTTTTGCGTTGCATATCTCAACTGCACTGACAAATCAGAAAAAATGCGGATAAACCGAAGCAATGTTTCTAATTCTATCATCTGCGCTTCTTCTTTTAATTGTCGCATATTTTCCGCAGATACATCCAACACATCTTCTATATTATCAGATGTTTTCGTCAAAAGCAAATTCCTCAGGTATCCTGTGAAATCAACCGCAAGCTGACTCAATTCTCTCCCTTGCAGGATCAACTCATCCACTGTATCTATCACCGCCGCAACGTCCCTCGCCAGGATATCGCGAAGCAACTTACTGAAGATATCTGTATCTACCGCCCCTAAAACATCCAGTACATGCTCATAAGTCAACTTTCTCCCCAGATAAAACGCAATACACTGATCCAGAAGACTCAATGCATCTCTCATGGAACCATCCGCCACTTTTGCAATATAACGAAGAGCCTTCTCTTCTACTTCCACCTGCTCTTCGAGCATCAACTCCCGCAATCGGTCTGCAATCGTCTCCACACTGATTCTTCGGAAATCATAACGCTGACAGCGGGAAAGAATCGTAACCGGAATCTTGTGCACTTCTGTCGTCGCCAAAATAAAAATCACATATTCGGGAGGCTCTTCCAAGGTTTTCAGGAGGGCATTGAACGCCCCTGTGGAAAGCATATGCACTTCATCAATGATATAAACCTTAAAACGCCCTTCCGTGGGCCTGTAGTTCACTTCTTCCCGAATCTCCCGGATATTCTCCACACTGTTATTGGACGCAGCATCAATTTCAATCACATTCATGGAAGTCCCTGCCGAAATGCTCCGACACATCTCACAGTTGCCACAAGGACTCCCATCTATGGGATGTTCACAGTTCACAACCTTAGCAAAAATCTTTGCTGCCGTCGTCTTACCTGTCCCTCTTGTCCCACAGAACAAATATGCATGCCCAATACGGTCTGCTTTTATTTGATTTTTTAAAGTTGTAGTTACGGCCTCCTGTCCTTTTACATCCTCAAATGTATCCGGACGAAACTTCCGATAAAGCGCCGTATATGACATAGCTTACCTCTCTTACTTGTCGCCGAAACTGATCCCAGTCATCTTTGCTTCTTTGATCAGGCTGTCCTCCGGGTCGACATATTTTAATTTGCCCGCCACTTCAGAAAGCGGAACCTTTTTCGTCTCTCCATTCTTGATCGCGATCATATAACCATAATCTTCTTTCAAAATCAGCTTCGCTGCTGCCGCACCAACACGCGTAGCGATCACACGATCATACGGACATGGAGAACCTCCCCGCTGCGTATGCCCCGGTACGGTGATACGCACTTCTTTATCCGTCTTTTTCTCAATCTGTTCTGCCAATTCATAGGAAATGGAAGGATATTTCCTCTTTTCCAACTTTTCTTTGTATTCTTTCTTCTTGAGCTTCGCATCTTCTTTGGAGATAGCCCCCTCTGCGACCGCGATAATCGTAAATGGCTTTCCAGATGCAGAACGTTTCTGGATAATGTCCGCAATCACGTCAATGTCATAAGGTATCTCTGGAAGCAAGATGACATCTGCGCCGCCCGCGATTCCGGCATGCAGTGTTACGTGCCCTACCTTATGACCCATTACTTCTATAATAAATACTCGACTGTGCGACGTTGCCGTTGTGTGAATCCGGTCAATGGTGTCTGTCGCAATATCCACTGCACTCTGGAAGCCAAACGTCATATCTGTCCCCCACAAATCATTGTCAATCGTCTTCGGCAGTGTAATTACATTTAACCCTTCTTCGCTCAGCATATTAGCAGTCTTGTGCGTTCCATTTCCGCCCAAAATCACAAGACAGTCCAGACTCAGTTTGTGATACGTATGTTTCATCGCTTCTACTTTATCCAAACCGTTTTTATCCGGTACGCGCATCATCTTAAACGGCTGTCTGGATGTTCCGAGAATTGTTCCGCCCCGCGTCAGTATTCCCGAAAAATCTTTGGAGGTCAGCATCTTGAAATCTCCATAAATCAGTCCTCTGTAACCATCCTGAAATCCAAAAATCTCAACGTCATTTCTCTTCGAACAAATTCCCTTTACAACACCGCGCATTGCTGCGTTCAATGCCTGACAATCTCCACCGCTTGTTAAAATACCAATTCTAAGCATGTTACCGCCTCCTGTTTTATAAATTTATTTGCCCTTTTCGTCTATTATATCCCATTTGGAATCCAGGAACAAGTTGAATTTCAGATTGCAATCTGCTAAAATGGCAGATGGGTTATTTTTTATTGATTTCATGATTGAAGGGAGAGTTTTATGTCTATAATTAAGCCGTTTCGGTCCGTGCGTCCGGCGAAGGATCTGGTGAATCGGATTGCCGCGCTGCCTTATGATGTATATAACCGTAGAGAGGCAAAAGATATTGTATCTGAGAATCCGATGTCATTTTTGAAAATTGATCGTGCAGAAACTATGTTTCCGGATGATCAGGATATGTATGCGCCGGAAGTGTATGGGAAGGCCCGATCTGTCTATCAAGAAATGCTGGAAAACGGGGCTTTTATCCGAGAGAGGAGTGAAAGCTATTATCTGTATGAACTTACTATGAATGGTCATACGCAGACCGGTCTTGTCGCATGTGCTTCTATTGACGATTACATAAACGGAGTCATCAAAAAGCACGAAAATACCCGTGAGGACAAGGAACTGGACCGTATACAGCACGTGGATACTATGAGTGCGCAGACCGGACCGATTTTCCTTGCTTACCGATCCCATCCAGAAATGCAGAATCTGACCAAAATCATAAAAGAACGAGAGGTACTTTACGATTTCACGGGGGAAGACTTCGTTCGCCACCGTGTCTGGAAAATCGACAGTCCTGCAGAGATCTCCCACATTACCGATATCTTTTCTGAGATTTCTCAGATTTATATCGCTGACGGGCACCATCGGGCTGCTTCCGCTGTCAAGGTCGGGCTGAAACGACGCGCTGCCCATCCAGATTATCAAGGCAATGAAGAATTTAACTATTTCTTGTCCGTCATTTTCCCTTCTGACGAATTGAAGATTTTTGATTATAACCGAGTGGTCGCCGACCTGAAGGGGCATACTTTTACCGACTTTTTAGCGCAGCTAGAGACTTCTTTTACGATTCTCCCCGTTGACAGTCAGCCCTATGCTCCACAGGCGAAAGGCGAATTTGGACTATATGGAAATGGATGCTGGTACTGTCTTCGTCAGAAGAGAAATCCCAATGCAAGTGATGCAAAAGATCCGGTCTCTGCGCTGGATGTCTCTATTCTGCAAGATACGATTCTGAGTCCCATTTTGGGCATTAAAGACCCCAAGACAGATTCCCGAATTTCCTTTGTGGGAGGAATCCGCGGACTCAAAGAACTTCAAAATATGGTAGATGCTCAGGGAGAAGGCGTTGCAATCTCTCTCTATCCAACCTCCATGCAGGAATTACTCGCCGTGGCTGACGCTGGTATGCTGATGCCCCCCAAATCGACCTGGTTTGAGCCGAAACTTCGAAGCGGAATTTTTATTCATGAAATTGAGAAATAAGAAGGAGATGTCATATTTATGCAAAGAAACGAACTCTGCTGGTGTGGCAGCGGAAAAAAATATAAAAAATGTCATATGGCTTTCGACGAAAAAATCGCCATGCATGCAGATGCCGGAGAAATTGTTCCCCCTCATAAAATCATAAAAACACCAAAACAAATCGAGGGCATCCGAAAGAGCGCACGGTTGAACACCGCTGTACTTGATCATGTGACTGCCCACATCCATGCTGGCATGAGCACGGAAGAAATTGATCAGCTCGTATACAACTTTACAGTAGAACACGGTGGCATCCCAGCCCCACTACATTATCAAGGATTTCCAAAGAGTGTGTGTACTTCTCTGAACAATGAAGTTTGTCATGGCATTCCAGACGAAAATATTATCCTGATAGACGGCGATATCATCAATGTCGATGTCTCCACGATTGTTGACGGCTATTTTTCAGATGCTTCCCGCATGTTCCAAATCGGAGAAGTCTCTGAACGCGCCGCCCGTTTGGTCCGCGTCACTCAGGAGTGCGTAGAACTCGGCCTCGCACAGGCAAAACCATGGAACCACCTGGGAGATATCGCAGATGCGATCAACACTCACGCACAGGAAAACGGATATTCCGTCGTCATCGACATCGGCGGCCATGGAATCGGCTTAGAATTCCACGAGACACCGTTCGTCAGCTATGTCACCCCAAAAGGAAGCGAGATGCTTCTGGTTCCAGGTATGACCTTCACGATTGAACCCATGATTAACGAAGGTGGTCCGGACTTCTATGTAGACGAAGATAACGGATGGACCGTCTATACAGAAGATGACGGATTATCCGCCCAGATTGAGTATATGGTACTGATTACGGAAGATGGGGCGGAAGTATTGACAAAATAGTTGTACGTTGCAAATTACGGAGAACGGCTCCGCTTCACCGATCAACAACACCCTTGCGAAACCACCCATCGCGGCGCCATAAGGCAGCCAGGCGGTCTCCGGTATTTCGTCCAAGCGACTTTTGCACAATGGAGATGAGACTCAGGGAAGCGTGGAAGCCTAAGCTGACACGATCCCCGCTCTCAGAGGCTCATCGCAATGTCCTGTGCAATGGAGCGCGGACAAAATACCGGAGACCGCCGGGCTGCCTTATGGCGCCGCGATGGGTGGTTACCCCCTCATAAATCTTTGAGGATCACCGCCGAATGCCCCCCAATATTCATTACTACCTCTCCGTCTTCCACAATATACTCATCGTAATCCATATTATAACCCTCTTCATACGTACAGAGAATACGCCGCATCCGCCCTTTTGGAGGAACCTCTGCACGCCACACCGGAATGGTCACTTCACGTACGATTTCACTGTTATTCAAAGCGACTATGATGTGCGAGTCTTTTTGAAATCTTGCATAAGCAAGGATATCGTCTTCCCAACTCAACATAAGTAGTGAACCGGTACGAAATACCGCTTCTTCTTTATGAATCCGAATAATATCTCTATGAAATTGGAGCAATTCCATATCTACTTTGCCCCAAGGATACGTTCTTCGATTATCCGGATCGGTAAATCCACAAAGGCCAGCCTCATCACCGTAGTAAACCGTAGGCGCTCCCACCCACGTCATCTGTACTACCACAGCCAGCCTCATCACAGCTTTATTCACACCTTCTTCCGCTGCCTTTGACCCGAGAGAGTCGATCCTGCCAACCATGTGATTGGTTCGAGTCAAAAAACGGGAGTGATCATGATTCGATAGTTCATTCATCGCCACTTGCAGGGACGGCGTCAACATACATGCCATAAAATGATTCATCGAATTTACAAAGTTATCCGCATTTCCACATAGATCTTCCCTTCGCTCGTCGCTGTGTTTCTCCATACCAGTTAGAAACCAGGTGATTGGCTCCATAAAAGCGTCATAATTCATCACACTGTCCCACTCGTCTCCGTGCAGCCATTCTGCCGGATCTCCATAATGTTCTGCTAAAATTAACGCCTCCGGATTCGCCTCTTTTACCTCTTTGCGAAACCTTTTCCAGAAAATGTGGTTATACTCATTTGTATATCCCAGATCCGCCGCAACGTCCAATCGCCAACCATCTACATTATATGGAGGCGAGACCTATTTTCTCCCTATCTGCATTACATAATTTTCCAAAGTCAAGGAGTCCTCATAATTTAACTTTGGCAGAGTGTCATGCCCCCACCAGCCGTCATACTTCTCGTGAAAAGATCCCGCAGACTCCGATTCGTCGTAAAAATGGAAAAAGGAACTATACGGACTATCTGCATTGGCAAACGCACCCTTCTCGTAACCGCCATGTTTTTCATAAATACCTTCCTTATCCATCCATTTATGAAAAGAGCCGCAATGATTAAACACGCCATCTATCAATACACGCATTCCCCGTCGGTGCATTTCTTCCACCAGTTCCACGAACAATTGATTGCTGGCTTCCAGATTTGCTTTGTCACAAACACGCCGCCAATATCTGGTCGCTTTCTCATTGGTTTTTGCTCCCTCGGCAAGTACTTCTCCGCCGTCCGAAACTATTTTTCCATAATGAGGATCAATATAATCATAATCCTGACTGTCATATTTGTGGTTGGAAGGTGATACAAAAAGCGGGTTGAAATAGATGCCTTCTACTCCCAACTCCTGCAAATAATCCAATTTTTCCCGAACGCCCTGCAGGTCCCCTCCGTAGAACCTTCGAACATCCGTGCTCTGTGGCAGCTCATACCAATCCTTCACCTTCTGAACCGGCGCTCCAATATAAATGTATTCCCGATCTTCCACATCGTTGGAAGAATCACCATTGTAGAACCGGTCTACAAAGATTTGATACATCACCGCCCCCTTTGCCCAGTCAGGCGTAGAAAATCCCGGCACAATCGTAAACGCATAAAAATCCACAATATGGCTGGCAACGCCACAGCGGTTATAGTAACACCGTTCTTGATCCTTTATAATTTCGAAACAATAAGAAAATGGTTCCTCGCCTAATCTCCATCGGATCTCGTAGTAATCAAATTCCCCTTTTGTTTCTGCCTTATACATCGGATATCTGCTCTCCCCTGTCAAAAGGCGCACCGCATCAATATCATCTCTCGCTGTTCGAAAACGCAAAGTGATCCTTGCATTTGCTTCCGGTTCGGCAGGTTTTACATATTCGGCTGTTCCATCACAAAATAATGCATGTTCATTCATCCGTGCCTCCTGACTATGTCGCCCATACTTTTTACATCTGTTCCGCAAGCTCAGGTTCCTCTTTACTTCCAAAAAGCGCTTCAAATTCATTCCGTGTTAACTTTTCCTTCTCCAAGAGTTGTTCCGCACATGCATGAAGCACCGAATCATACTCTTTCAGTAGAGATTTCGCTTTTGTATAACACTCGTCAATAATCCGTTTTACTTCCTGGTCAATCGTCCCAGCAACTTCCTCGCCATACCCTCTGGTTGTCTGTCCAAAATCACGTCCTATGAACACTTCTCCATTATTGTTATCATAATTAATCAAGCCCAACGCATCAGACATTCCAAACTTTGTCACCATAGATTTTGCAATCGCCGTGGCCTGCCGAATATCCTGGGATGCCCCTGTTGTAATATCATCCAGTACCTCTTCTTCCGCCACACGTCCGCCAAGAGAAACGGTAATCTCCTGAAGCATTTGCCCCTTGGTGTTAAACATTTCATCTTTTTCTGGAAGCGGCATGGTATACCCACCGGCAGCTCCCGTGGGAATAATCGACACACTGTATACCGGTCCCACATCCGGCAACACATGATACAGAATCGCGTGGCCTGCTTCATGATAGGCAGTAATCCTGCGCTCTTTTTCTGAGACGATCCGACTCTTCTTCTCCGGTCCGATCCCCACCTTTACGAATGACCTCCGAATATCCGATTGTTTGATAAAGATCCGATTCTCTTTGGCCGCAAAAATAGCCGCTTCATTCAAAAGGTTTTCCAGATCTGCCCCTGTAAATCCAGCCGTCGTCTGCGCAATCTGCCGCAAATCCACATCATCGCCGAGCGGTTTATTCTTCGCATGCACTTTCAGAATGTCTTCCCGTCCCTGCACATCCGGTCGACCGACTACGACATCCCGATCAAAACGTCCCGGCCGCAATATTGCCGGATCTAGAATATCTTTCCGGTTCGTCGCCGCCATAACAATGATGCCTTCATTCACTCCGAAACCGTCCATTTCTACCAGAAGCTGATTCAACGTCTGCTCTCGCTCATCATGCCCACCACCGAGGCCGCTTCCCCGACGTCTTGCCACAGCATCAATTTCGTCGATAAACACAATACAGGGGGCATTTTTCTTCGCATCCTGAAACAAATCACGGACACGTGATGCACCGACTCCGACAAACATTTCCACAAAGTCGGAACCAGAAATCGTAAAAAATGCAACTCCGGCTTCTCCGGCTACCGCTTTAGCCAGCAATGTCTTACCAGTTCCCGGAGGGCCCTCCAGCAATACACCTTTGGGAATGCGGGCTCCCACCTGAATATATTTCTTCGGGTCTTTCAGGAAATCCACAATTTCCTCCAGTTCTTCCTTTTCTTCCTTCAAGCCCGCTACATCTGCAAATGTTACCTTCTTATCCTTCTCAGAACTCATCCTGGCCCTGTTCTTACCAAAATTCATAGCTTTCGCATTTGCACCGCCGCTCTGTCGATTCATCAGCATCACAATAACGCCTACCCCGATCAACATAATCAACATTGGCATCAAAACAGTGTTTACCCAGGTATCCTGTGGTATGTTTGCCATCTCGTATTCCAGATGATATTCATCCAGCAATGCCTCTACTTCCCGGACATCCGACACGTTCACCGTGCGCATGGATTCGTCATTTTTTAACTTGATCGTGACAACACCGGTCGGCACTTCTTTATTCTGCGTAATGGAAACCTGCTCCACCTGTTCTTCCTTCACCGCATTTACAAAAGATACATACGTAAACTCATTTTCTCTGGCCTGCAAACGATTCGTAAACCAGAATATAAAAAATGCAAAAACAAGAAACAGTAGCATTGATGTCCCATTGGTACCTTTATAATTCTTTTTACTGTTCAACTTTGTTACCCCTTCCTATTCGATCCCTTCTACCACTCCAATATATGGAAGATTTCTATATCTCTGCGCATAATCCAGGCCATAGCCCACCACAAACTCATCCGGAATCTCAAAGCCTACATAGTCCACTTTGACATCTTTTTGTCTACGCTCCGGCTTATCAAGCAGCGTACAGAGTTTCATGCTCTTGGGTCCTCGTTTCTTCAGAACATCTAATAAATAGTATAATGTTCTTCCGGAATCTATGATATCCTCCACAACAATCACTTCTTTTCCCTCCAGAGCCTCATCCAGATCTTTTGCTATCTTGACGATTCCACTGGACGCGGTCCCATCCCCGTAACTTCCCACACTCATGAAATCCAGCGAAACCGGAATCGAGATTCTCTTTGCAAGTTCGCACATAAAGAATACGCCGCCTTTCAGAATACAAATCAAATGTACCTGTTTGCCTGCGTAATCTTCGCTGATCTGCCTCCCCAGCTCTTCAATTCTTCTATCTACATCTTCTTCTGATATCAGTATTTTAATATTTTCTGCCATTTCCTTTTCCTCCGTTCATTTGTATTTGCAGAATTTCTTTCGTTGTAGTCTTCACCAAGCATGCACTACTCCTGCGATATCCAGGAATCCACAAAATCTCTTCCCCACACGCAATCAATGGAATTTTCTCCCGTATTTCTGCAGGTATTTTTTCATTGATAAAGAAAGCTTTTAACTTTTGCTTACTACCATTTTCATTGATTACCAGATAGTCTCCTGCTCGTCTCGTTCGGACTGTCAAAATCTTTTTTATTATATCATAATCAAACCATTTCGTGTAGGGGTTTTGCTGAACAGGATTTATCAAAAACTTCCCTTCATTTCTGAAAATCGTACAACAAATCTCCATATTATTCCACGGAATCCTCGTTTTTCCAGGAATATTTAATACAACTGTTTCCGAACCTATCGAGGAACTTTCATAAGATTCTTTTTGTAGCAAAATTCCATCGTACACGCGCACAGCCTGCATTTTATATGGCAAATCCAGCCTTCTTCCGGTCTGCTTATTGAATAACTGCCGTACCTGTTGTACGTGAATTAGAGATATATCTTTCTCCGACTTTGCCAGACATATCATACACTTTCTGATAAGTTCCGTCTGAAGATAGTCATGTTCCTGTTTCCATGTGCTTTCCCGAATCACAAACCCTTGGTCCTGTTTTTTCTCAACACACCGCCTCCACACCTGATCAAGCTGGAGATCTATATAATCTTTCAGTCCTCGCATCTGCTCCATCATTTCCGCAAAATGTAAAACCGTTTTTTCGTTTACCTGTTCCTCCAAAACGGGAATTACCTGATGGCGAATCCGGTTTCGAGTATAATGGTCGCTATCATTACTGGAATCCGTGCACCACGTCAACCCTTTTTCCTGGAGCCACTGTTCAATCTCTCTGCGCTCCAAACATAAAAGAGGTCGAATAAACACTCCATTTACCGGTCGAATTCCCCCCAATCCTGTCAGACCAGTCCCCCGCGCCAAATTCATCAATAACGTCTCCGCATTGTCATTTCTATGATGGGCCAGTACTATTTTATCCGCATGCGCTTCTTCTTTTACTTGTAGAAAACAATTGCGCCTCAC
Organism: Hespellia sp.; assembly: GCA_022790755.1. Classification (GTDB taxonomy): domain Bacteria; phylum Bacillota; class Clostridia; order Lachnospirales; family Lachnospiraceae; genus Mediterraneibacter_A. The sequence goes on from JAAVXR010000060.1 coordinate 21,412, forward strand.
GATTCGTCCGGCCTCTTCCTCCGTCAGCCCATTCCTGGCGGCATAGTCTCTCACGTCCTCCCGGAACACTCTGCACGACACCTGATATTTTCTACAAAGCGCTTCCACAAACGCTTGATCCCGATCTGCCTCCCGACCACGCAATCCATGATTAACATGGACCACCGTCAGAGTGAAGGGAAGCTTCTGCGAACATTGTAGCAGCATAAAAAGAAGACATACCGAATCCGCCCCGCCAGATATGCCAGCCACCAGCCGGTCACCGGCTGCAATCATGTGATATTCCTGCAAATCTTTCCAAACTCTATCAAAGATATCTTTTGCTTCCATAAACTTCATTATACTGAGACCGTCTGTATTTGTCAAAAAATGTCGACATGTACCTACATTCATACATTCCATATACCAACAGTCAATACGGTCATATCATCCATCGGCGCTTCGCCGGTCCATGCCAAAACTTGCTCCAATATATGATGCGCCATCTCCTTGGGATTATTTTTGACCGTACCTTGAATAATTGTTTCCAGAATAATGTCCTGTTCCCCTACCGGAAGCGCATCCAACACCCCGTCTGTCACCATAATCACAAAATCACCATTTGAGAGGGTTCTAACCGCGCTGTCCACATCAATCGTATGTAGAACTCCTATCGGCAAGCTGGTAGAACTCAGGTGTTCCACATCCTCTCCATGCCGGATAAAAGTAGACGATGCACCTGCCTTAATAATCTCACACGCTCCGGTATACAGATCAAAAACACTCATATCCACCGTTGAAAAATGTATTTCCTCCCGTCCCATCACCAAAGTCGTATTGATCATTTGGATTGCTGTCTTTGGCGGAAACCCTGCTTCCAGCAGCTCTTCGAGCAATTCGATTACCAGTTCGCTTTCCTTGCGCGCTTTCTCGCCGGAGCCCATCCCATCAGAAAGCGCCACACTTTGGCGGCCTTCTGGTAATTCCAGCAACATAAAGCTGTCTCCTGAAATATTTTCACAGCCCTTTCCAATCTTTGCAACGCCCTGCATGGTATAAAATACCGGACCTTCCACAAAGATCAGCGTCGAGTAGTCTTTCCCAACCGTCTGCCCCTGCCCGTATATTGGAACCATCCTTTTCCCAAAAACAGCGGACACCGATTTTGCCACATCGCTCACCGTACTGTAGCTGTTTCTCATGGACCTCGCAATCATCTGTACTTTGTATTTCCCTTCTTTTGTCATAAAAAAGGTCGTACACAAGACGCGCACATTTTCCTTTTTCAAATGAGCAATCATGCGTTTCTCCATTCGTTCATCCACATAAATGCTATCCTCCAGCTCCTTCGCTGTACTACGAATCGCGTCCGCAAAAGTATCCATTTGAATCGCGCAGCCTTTTCTGCTTTGTATCATCCGGTTTTTCCACAGCATCGTCTGTTTGGCGTTGCGAAACACTTCTAAAGTCTCCCTCAGAAAACGCGGCGCCATGACACATCTCTGTTGAAGTTTTCGTTTCGTCTCTATATTCAATTCACTCCCATAACTTTCGACTGCTGAAAGAATTTCGTATCCCATCTGATAGGTATGAACAAAATTCTCTCCCCAACACCAGGCACATTTTTCGCATTTCTCACATACTTTTCCTTTCACATTCTGAAACATCAATTCAATTTCTTCACTTGTAAATGTTCTTTTCTTTTCTTCCAATTCCAGAAATGTATGCGACAGTTGTTTTAAAGAATGTGCATATTTTTCTATCTGAACTACATAGGGACTTGCATGCAATACTTGTCCATCTTTCATAGTCTTACCGCCTTCCGTTATTTAACAAAAAAAGCTTTAGGACTTTCCTAAAGCTTTTCTTTCGTACTGCATCTATTCCGCGGGTTTAAATAAGATCTCGCCTTCCTCAACTAAACCCAGTTTTTCCCGTGCAATTTCTTTCACATATTCATCTGTTTGTACATACGCTTCATACTCTTCAATCTCCTTGGATCGCTCCTTTTCCTCCGCAATCTGATTTTTGAGTTCTTCTTCCTGCCGTGTGTACTCTTTTTTTTTGGCCTGCAATGTAACAGATTGAAAAAAAATCATCGCCGACAACAACAATACTACCATGCTAACCAACATGACACTCTGTTTATGTCGCCGCACCTGCTTCTTCCCTCTCTGTCCAGGACCGTTACGCGTCTTATTATTCATTTCTTCACTCACCCATCTTAATTTACCCTGTTCACAGAATCTTTCCTCTTCTCTGAGCAGACCAACTCCCCTGATGTATCTATATTACTTTGTTTTCCCACTTTTTTCAAGGATTTTCTTACATTTTCCAAATAGCTTGATTGCATAGAGCATCGCACATCTTGCCGCCAGAACGCCCAACACAACGCCTAATACAAAATACCAGCGAATGACTCCATACGTTGTACAGTACATCTGATCAAACAGATAAACACTCATAAATATCCAATAAAAAAAATCTTCTATATTTACCGCTATATCACTGTGTCTGATCAGCCTTCGAAACACTTTGATGATTTCATATGCAAAAACAACGATTCCTCCTGACAGACAGGCACAGAAGAAAATAGCCGCTTCTTTTTCGATTCCATACATACTTATAATTATTTAAACAACTTGGAAAAGAAATTTTCACCGGATTTTGCCGCTGCCATGCTGTTCACGTTGGAATAAGCAATACTGTCAATATTGCCAGACAGATCCACTTCCCCCTTCTCAACACTCAGACGGTTTACATGCAAATCCGTACCCTTTACCATCAGCATTCCCTGCTCTGTCTCCAGCAGAATCTCATTCAAATCAAAAGATAACACATCCAATACGCCTGTCACCATGCTCGTCTTCCGATTATTCACTATCAGTTTATGGGCTTTCTGTATCTGCCGTTCTTCCATACGCTACCCCTTTTAACGATTCTTTTACAGAAATATATATGACAGGTTGTATAAATTTATGAATAAGTTTTCACAGATATCGAAACAGATCCTTCGCCTCTTCCTTTTTCGTCGTATCTTTGATCTCCAGCACCTCCACCTTGACCGCTTTCGTTCCAAACTGTATTTCAATCACATCCCCCGGCTTCACCTGCACAGACGCCTTAGCAACATTCCCATTCACCGTCACACGCCCCGCATCACACGCCTCATTCGCCACCGATCTCCTCTTAATCAACCGCGACACCTTCAAAAATTTATCCAATCTCATGATATTCTTCTCCCTTCTACAAACTTTTTATTTAAGATTAGTTTGTCAAATGCTACTTTTGCTAATTGGTTTAAGCAAATTACACAAAACGTATTCTTCATTGTTCCAGGCTCTGGATCTAAGTGCTTCTAAATGTTCTGCTTCTATGTTATCGTAGAGAGACGCAACCGCCCTCAATGCGCCGTCCATGGCGCAGATCGGGCTTTCGGCGGCATCCTTGCCGCCGAATTGCTGAGAATCGGCAGAACATAAAGAAGCACTAAGATCCTGCGCAGTCACAATTCAGAACACATTTTGTGTAATTTGCCAGGCACACTCTGGGAAAGCTTCTTTTGATCCCCTAGTTTACATAACCAATCGAGAAACTCTACTCTGTGAGAATATTCAGCAAGGTTATCGGTCCCATAATTACCCAAGAAGCCCTAACACTCCCCTCCGCAAGGCATGCGTCTTGTGTTCGCTCGGCTGCGGCGCCATTCTGGTGGCCCAAGCGACGCATGTATTCTGAATTGCGACTGCGGAGAATCTTAGCGCTTCTTAATGTTCTGATAAGTCTCAGCAATTCGGCGGCACGGATGCCGCCGAAAGCCCGATCTGCGCCATGGACGGCGCATTGAGGGCGGTTGCGTCCCCTTCTCAACACTCTTCATCAGAACATTTAG
>JAAVXR010000061.1 GCA_022790755.1 Hespellia sp.
CGTATCGGTATCGCTGCACAGGCTCTTGGTATCGCAGAAGGTGCTCTGGAGAGAACAATCAGCTACGTAAAAGAGAGAAAGCAGTTCGGCCGTTCTATCGCACAGTTCCAGAATACGCAGTTCCAGTTGGCTGAGATGGCTACGGAAGTGGAAGCGGCTCAGTTACTGGTATACAAGGCTGCAATGGCAAAAGCAACTCAGAAAGTATATAGTGTTGAGGCTGCAAAAGCAAAACTGTTTGCTGCTCAGGCTGCTATGAACGTTACAACAAAGGCTGTTCAGTTACATGGTGGCTACGGTTACATTCGTGAATACGATGTAGAACGTATGATGCGTGATGCTAAAATTACAGAAATCTACGAAGGAACATCTGAAGTTCAGCGTATGGTTATTTCTGGAAGCTTATTGAAATAGGGAGGTACGAATCGTGAAGATAGTTGTTTGTATAAAGCAGGTGCCAGATACTAAGGGTGGAGTACAGTTCAACCCGGATGGTACACTTAACAGAGCAGCAATGCTCGCAATCATGAATCCGGATGACAAAGCAGGACTGGAGGCAGCCCTCAGATTAAAGGATGAATACGGCGCAGAGGTTACTGTATTGACTATGGGACTTCCGAAAGCTACCGATGTATTGCGTGAAGCGCTTGCCATGGGTGCAGATAAGGGAATTCTTGTGACAGACAGAGTGTTGGGTGGAGCTGATACATGGGCTACTTCCTCAACGATTGCTGCAGCACTGCGCAACCTGGACTATGATCTGATCATCACAGGACGTCAGGCAATTGATGGCGATACTGCTCAAGTAGGACCGCAGATTTCTGAACATCTGGATATTCCGGTAATTTCTTATGCACAGGATATCAAGATTGATGGAGACAGTGTGGTTGTAGAACGTCAGTATGAGGACAGATATCACGTATTAAAGGCAAAAATGCCATGCTTGATTACTGCACTTTCTGAATTAAATGAACCTCGTTATATGACTCCGGGCGGAATTTTTGATGCTTGCGAGGCTGAGATTACAACATGGGGCAGAGCAGATCTGAAAGATTTGGACGATGCGAACATCGGATTGAATGGTTCTCCGACAAAGATTGCCAAAGCATCCGACAAGGTACGTAAAGGTGCAGGCGAAGTGGTTACTTTGGACCCGGAAGAATCCGTTGCTTACATCATGGGCAAACTGACAGAGAAACATATCATTTAATATAAAGGAAAAGTGGTGAATATGATGAATTTAGAAGAATATAAAGGCGTATATGTCTTTGCACAGCAGGTAGACGGTGTGTTAAGTGGCATCGCATTTGAACTGCTTGGAAAGGCAAAAGATCTTGCAAATGATTTGAATACAGACGTGGCGGCTGTTTTGATTGGTTCTGACGTCAAAGGTCTTGCGGATGAACTTGCTGCTTATGGAGCAGACAAGGTGATCGTTGTGGATGATCCGGAACTGAAAGAATACAGAACAGAGCCATACACACATGCATTGGCATCTGTTATCAATACTTACAAACCGGAGATTATGCTCGTTGGTGCAACTGCAATTGGACGTGACCTCGGACCGAGAGTGTCTGCAAGAGTTGCAACTGGTCTGACAGCAGACTGTACACAGCTTGATATCGGCGACTTCCCGCTGAATCCAATTCCTGGAAAAGAGCAGAAACATAATCAGCTTCTGATGACTCGTCCTGCGTTTGGCGGAAATACGATCGCGACGATCGCTTGTCCGGACAATCGCCCACAGATGGCAACGGTTCGTCCTGGTGTTATGCAGAAGATTGATAAGATTGAGGGAGCAAAAGCCGTAGTGGAAGAGTACAACCCTGGCTTTACACCGAATAACAAATACGTAGAGATTCTGGACGTAGTAAAAGCAGTATCTGATACGGTTGATATCATGGATGCTAAGATTCTCGTATCCGGTGGACGTGGAGTCGGAAGTCCGGAGAACTTCTCACTTCTGGAAGATCTGGCAAAAGCAATCGGCGGAGAAGTAAGTTGCTCACGTGCAGTGGTGGATTCCGGTTGGAAACCGAAAGATATGCAGGTTGGACAGACCGGTAAGACGGTGCGTCCGCAAGTATATTTTGCAATCGGTATTTCAGGGGCCATTCAGCATGTAGCTGGTATGGAAGAATCAGATCTCATTGTTGCGATCAACAAAGATGAGACAGCTCCAATCTTTGAAGTTGCAGATTATGGTATTGTAGGCGACTTGAACAAAATCTTACCTCAGCTGACAGAACAGATCAAAGAAGCTGTAGCGGCTAAGAAATAAGTTTGTGCAATATGAGACAGATTCCGGATACACATAGGTGATCTGGAATCTGTTTTTCTCTGGAGAAGAGAAATCTATGTGAAAAAATTGTTGAAATTTTGTAGAAATAAGATGTCTTTTCGCATAGTTTTATGGTATATTAATATATGCAGGCAGAGTGATCTGACGGCAGATATGATATATTTTATGCTGTTTTGAAGGAGGAAGAGTAGTAGCATGAATAATCAATTTGTTTGGAACGATGAGTTTAATATTGGTGTGGATACAATAGATAGAGAACATAAAAGACTTTTTCGAATTATCAATAAGATGTTTTTATTTGAGGATGAGGAAGAAGAGGAAAAGAGTCAGTGGGCCTGCCAGGAAGGAATTAAATATTTTAAAGAACATACAGTAAAACACTTTTCAGATGAAGAAGAGTATATGGCCTCTATTCATTATGAGGGACTTGAGACGCACAGACGTATTCACACAGATTTCCGGAAAAAAACACTTCCTGCACTGGAACAAGAACTGGAACAGTCAGAGTATTCTGCAGAGTCGATCAAACATTTTCTAGGGGTTTGTGCAGGGTGGCTGATCGGTCATACGCTTACGGAGGATCAAACCATTAATGGTAAATCCAGGAGTAAATGGAGAGATCTTCTGCCAGAGAAAGAGAATGAAGCCATGAAGGAGATGATCGTTCATCTTCTGTACGATATGTTTCAATTGGAGTCTCAAGTAATCAGCGAAAGCTATGGCGGTGAGAAATTTGGTAAAGGAGTTTATTATCGGCTGGTTTACAGTACAAAGCAAGATGAGAGATGGGAGATTATATTAGTCTTTGAGGAGAAACTGCTTATCAATACGGTTGGTAAGATCTTGGGATTACAAACCGATAAATTGGATTCAACATTGATCAATGCTGCCAGATACACGGCAAGACAATTCGTGGAACATACCAAAGAGTATTTGTCGAATGCTGATTTGGATGAGATGAAAGAAGAAAATCTCTTGAATTATGAGCAGTTTCAGAAGATTTTTGAAGGAGAAAATCCTCAGATCAGTCTGCTATTTGACACTGGTGAAGGATATTTTGTGTATTGTGTCATTGCGCCTCATTTGCTTCAGAATGGAATTGGAGTTTCTATCAGGGCAGATAATGCGATGGCTGAAATTGAAAAGTATCTTCAGGAGAGGGTAGTAAGTCAAAAGAAAAAGATACTCATCGTAGATGATTCTGCGGTAATACGACAAGGGATGAAAGAGCTCTTTGAAGAAGATTACGATATATCGACGGCTCAGTCTGGGTTATCGGCAATTCGAACCATAACGCTGGACAGACCGGATTTGGTTCTTCTGGATTATGAAATGCCTATCTGTGATGGCAGGCAGGTGCTGGAAATGATTCGCTCAGAGAAGGAATTTGCGGATATTCCGGTGATCTTTTTGACAGGCAGAGTTGACAAAGAGAGTATTCAAAAAGTCGTGGCGCTGAAGCCAGAGGGATATCTCCCTAAATATTTAAAGCCTGCGGACATCAAGAAGAATGTCGACAAATATTTTGAAAAGAAGAGCGGGCAGGAGAATGAAGAAGAAAAATAATAGATAAACTTGCATATACAAAATCAATAAATAATATTAATATAAGCCGTCCAGGATGTTCACATTTCGTAGAAGTCTGCAATGTAACATCCTGGACGGCTTTCTATTATTAGTTGAACAATATATTACTTAATCTTTGGGAGAGTGCTATTTATTACTGCGTCTCCAAATCTTCATCTTTTCTGCTTCTTTGATCAGTTCATCACGGAAGTCAGGATGAGCAACAGAGATGATAGCTTCCGCTTTCTGCCATGTAGAAAGACCTTTCAGATTGACCTTACCAAATTCTGTCACCAGGAAATGGATGTTGGCGCGGGTATCTGTGACAATAGAACCAGGATTCAGAGTCGGAAGAATTCTGGATTTTACTTGTCCGTCTTTGGTTTTGAAAGTGGAAGAACAACAGATGAAGCTCTTTCCTCCTTTGGATAGATAAGCGCCCAAGACAAAGTCCAGTTGTCCGCCTGCACCGCTAATATGCTTAATTCCGGCTGATTCGGAATTCACCTGGCCAAACAGATCAATGTCGACTGCGTTGTTGATGGACATGAAATTATCCAATGCGCTGATACTTCGAATATCGTTTGTGTAATCGACAGGTGCGCTCATCAGTTCTGGATTGTCGTTCAGGTAATCATATAATTTCTTTGTTCCAGCACCAAAAGCGTAGGTCTGACGATATCGGTCAATCTGTTTTTTGGAGCCATTTATTTTACCTGCTTTGGAAATATCTACGAAAGCGTCCACGTACATCTCCGTGTGAACTCCAAGGTCTTTCAGGTCGGATTCTGCGATCAAAGAACCTACGGCATTTGGCATACCGCCAATTCCAAGCTGAAGACATGCGCCGTTCGGAATCTCGTCTACAATCAGTTTCGCGACAGCCTTGTCCACATCCGTAGCAGGACCTCCTGCACCTAATTCTCCAATTGGAGGATTCTCTCCCTCAACGATGTAAGTGACATCGGAAATGTGTATGCCGCATTCTGTACCGCCCAGGCAGCGAGGCATATTTTCATTTACCTCCACAATGATATGTTCAGCCCGCTCACACATAGCGCCCAAATGTGAAGCGCTTGGACCGAAGTTGAAAAATCCGTGTGCATCCATCGGTGCAACCTGGAACATGGCTACATTGCTTGGAGTAGAAATTTCCCGATAATAACGTGGAAGTTCAGAATAACGAATTGGTGCGTAATATGCGCAGCCACGATTGATCAATCGGCGCTCTATGCCGGACATATGCCAGGAATTCCAAGTGAAATGTTCTCCGGCGTCTTCTCGATCGAATACTGCAGGAAGCTTGAATAAAATTCCACCTCTGAGATTGATATCAGTCAGTTCATCCGTACGCTTGGCCAGCGCTTTATCCAAAGCATCGGCTGTATTGGCACACCAGCCATAGTCAACCCAGTCGCCGGTTTTGACTACTTTAACGGCCTCGTCTGCAGAGACAAGTTTCTGCTTGTATTCCTGTGTAAAATCCATTATAAATACCTCCTTGATAATTGCATGATTTTGTTATATTTTCTATAATAAAAGTTTATCATTTTAGTGGGGGTATTACAAGAGGAATCTCCATAATCTCGGTTGCATAGTTTTGGAAAAGTATACGATTCATATGGTACGACATTTATTGCAGGAAACGAAAAACACCGATCACTTTCCCCAAAATCTCTACATCTGTTACGATGATAGGCTCCATAGAATCATTTTCCGGCTGAAGTCTAATATTTTCTTCTTCCCGGTAGAATGTTTTCACAGTGGCACCGTCGCCAACCAATGCGACAATTCGATCTCCGTCAGAAGCCGTGGATTCCTCCTGTACTAGGACGTAATCACCATCAAGAATTCCCACATTGATCATGCTTTCTCCCTGGACTTTCAGCATGTAAGTTTGCTTATTTGGCATCATAGAAGCCGGGAGAGGAAAGTAGTCCTCAATGTTCTGCTGGGCCAAGAGCGGTTCACCTGCAGCGACTTTACCGAGAATAGGAACATGAACCATTTCACGTCTGCTGAGATTAAATTGCTCATCCAGTATTTCGATTGCACGTGGCTTGGTAGGATCGCGATGGATAAATCCATTTTTCTCCAAAGTTTCCAGATGAGAGTGGACGGAAGAAGTCGACTTCAAATGAACCGCCTCACAGATTTCACGTACAGAAGGTGGAAATCCGCGTTCGATAATTTGAGATTTGATGTATTCTAGAATTTCTTGCTGTTTTGTGCTGATTTTTCCTTTACTCATTGTATGTATCCTCCTGATTTATTGATACTGTCTATGTACTATATAAATTCTAACATAAAATACAAAAAAAAGCAAACATTTGTTGCGAAAATACGTTCGAATTTTTTGGAAGAGAGGAATTATAGATACATCTATACGACAAATACCGATTTTTCCAAAAGATCTATGAAAAATAGCTATATTATGGTATAATCAAAATCAATTATCCGAATATGTGTTAACTATTTTTATCAGTTCTCTCATTCAAAAAAATATTTGACATACAAAACAATTTATCGTATAACAAAAATAACTTGCAACAAAGATGAAGAATCACAGAGGGGTAATTTTTATTATGACAAAAAATCCAAAGACGTATCAGGAACAATTATATATTGACTATACTTTAAGGCTGCGCGAAATACTCAAAACGCTCCCGCCTTTTGCAAAAGATTATTTCCGGGCAATTGAACCTCGTACATCGGCCAAAACGAGGATTTCTTACGCATATGATATCCGGGTCTTTTTTCATTTTCTGATGGAAAATAACCCGGTATATCGCAGTTATACGATGGATCAGTTCCAACCGAGGGATCTGGAACGTCTGGATCCGATGGATATTGAAGAATATATGGAATATCTCAAAGTATATCAGAATGATGAGAATCGTCAGCTAGTAAACAGCGAGGTTGGTCTGGCGCGAAAAATGTCGGCTTTGCGCAGCTTTTATCAATATTATTATAAGTATCAGATTATCGAAAAGAACCCTACTCTTCTGGTGGATATGCCGAAATTGCACGATAAGGCGATTATTCGTTTGGATACGGACGAGGTGGCAAGTCTTTTGGACTATGTGGAAAACTGTGGGAATGAATTGAGTGGACAGCGAAAAACGTATTATGAGAAAACAAAATATCGAGATATTGCAATCTTGACTTTGCTTCTCGGAACCGGGATTCGTGTCTCAGAATGTGTAGGACTGGATATCCAGGATGTGGATTTCAAAAATAACGGAATTCAGATCACAAGAAAAGGCGGCAAGCAGATGGTTGTGTATTTTGGGGACGAGGTGCGAAATGCCCTGGAAGTTTATCTGGAGAGGGACCGGAATCAAGCGAAAACGCTTCCTGGCTTTGAAAACGCACTCTTTCTGTCCATGCAGCATCGGCGAATGGGGATTCAGGCCGTGGAAAATATGGTAAAGAAATATGCGGGCCAGATCACGCCCAACAAGAAAATTACACCGCATAAGCTTCGTAGCACCTACGGTACGGCTCTATACCGGGAAACGGGCGATATTTACCTGGTAGCCGATGTGCTGGGACATAATGATGTGAATACGACGAAAAAGCATTATGCGGCGATTGATGAAGACAGACGCAGGCGCGCTGCTACTGCCGTACGCCTGCGGGAGGATTGAGATCCGTTTTTTCTCTTATTTTTTCTCTAATTATGTGAAGAAATTCCTGTTTATGAACTGGTGAGATCAACAGCATCTCATGGCTTCCACGGTGATTTTGATAGTCGATTTGCAGGCGGTCCAGAGATAAAGCCGCGGACGATAAAGGGTTGTGTGTCGCCTTGATACCGGTGATATTTCGATAGGGAATTCGTACTTTTCCGATACAGACGATCGTCATATGTTCCGGATATAGAATGTATCGAGTGCGAAACAAAGGGATGAACAGTGCTGTCAATAAAATTTGTGTAAATAGTAGAGACAGACTGCACTCTCCTGTCTTTAGCAACTCTTTGATCAAAAGAAACAGCGGCATGAGGAAAGCAAAAAGAAGGAGTAAGCCGAGCCACCAGTCTATTTTGGAACGGTAAGACTCTCCAGTCGCCTCTTCTTCTATTTCTTGATATTTTTGAGAACTGTCTCTGTCATTTTGGCTGGAATCTTCTCTTTTCTTTGAAAAAATTCCACTCCGCAAAATCAGATACAGGATTGGCCCGAATAAGGAAACGAATAATATGACCGGCAAAAACCAAACGCCAAGATTCCTGCATGTGATAGAGCAAAATATGATATAAGAGAACATCAACTGCAATACGAAATGCAGTATGGTAAGCATCGGATAAAGATCATGGGCACTCTTTTTCTCCGCTTCGGAAGAATTTGGGGAAGCTGCGGAGATTCGTAAAGAATATGCGGCGATACTCATTCCTCCTGTGAGAATGAGAAGTACTAAAAAGAGAAAAAACAGAGATGCCTTATCAGACCAGTCGTCTATGATACCATAGAAATTAAAATGCATCGGGATCTGCGATGGTATTCTATTCCAGAACAGGAGCGGAATGATCACGTTGCCAAGAGCAAGGATGACCGACGCTCTTTGAAACCACCGATAAAAATGAAATCTCTTCTCTTCCACTACTCCCCCTCCTTTTCTATGAAAAAACGATGATGAGTCTTTTAGGTGCCACGAAATCAAGATTGCGGGAGTCTGTCATAAGGTATCGGAGTCCAGTAAAATTGTAAATGGACCGTCGTTGATCAGTTGAATCTTCATTTCAGCGCCAAAACGGCCCTGTTCAACCTGAGGAACAGATTTTCCACACTCTGTGATGATGTATTCATATAATGCGTTTGCCATCTCCGGTTTTCCTGCGTCTATAAAACTCGGGCGATTTCCCTTTTTGCAATTTGCATACAAGGTAAACTGAGAGATCAACAGTAAAGCTCCACCAACATCTGCCAGGGACAGATTCGTCTTTCCGTTCTCATCTTCAAAAATACGCAGACCAATCATTTTACGGATCATTTTGTCTGCGATCTCTTGCGTATCATCTTGCGAGATTCCGATCAATGCTAGATAGCCTTTCTGGATAGCGCCGATGATCTGATGGTCAACGGTGACAGAGGCTTCTTCGACTCGTTGTATAATAAATCTCATTTGTTTTCCTCTCTCGTTTCTAGTAAATTGGTCATTATTATTATGAACGGATATGGGGGATCCTCTTTGGCCATCCCTGAATATTGCCGTTTAAAATGGCGGTAAAAATGCGTTGCTTCACACCTGGATGGTCCAAATTTAACTGCCGTACGAGATCTTTGGCATATTGCCTTTTCGTATGACCATCAACCGGACATGGATTCTTTACCACTGGAATTTGATAGCGGTTGGAGAAACCGATCACATCGACTTCCTCTACAAACATCATGGGACGTATGACCGTCAGGTCCATACGATCAAGGTAGGTTCTAGGAGAAAAGGAATAGAACCTACCTTCGAACAACAGGGATAAAAACAATGTTTCAATGATATCATCTTTGTGGTGCGCATAGGCGACTTTATTACAGCCCATTTCTTTTACGGCCGTATTCAAGGCACCTTTTCGCATTTTTGCGCAGAGTGAACAAGGATTTTCTTCTTTGCGGATATCAAACAAAATCTTTGCAATTTCGGAATCTATGATTTGATAAGGAACATCCATTTCTGCGCAGAGGCTTTGTATAGGAGTCAGATCAAAATTTTCATATCCAAGGTCGACTGTCACGGCGCTGAGCTCAAAGTGCTTTGGATAAAACCGCCTCAAACCGTTCAGTGCATACAGGAGTGTCAGACTATCCTTTCCCCCGGAAATACCGACTGCAATATGATCTCCGTCCTCAATCATTGCATACTCGTCGACGGCTTTTCTGGTATAACTTAGTAACTGTTGTAATTTCATTTGTTTTCTCATTCTCCTGATGTGGTATACCGATGATGTCTTTCCTGTATCTTAGCGCACTGTCTTGGAGTCTGTGATATATTAAAGTACAGGATTTTCAATGGATTCATGTCGTTTGACATAATCGACGATTGCCTGGACTGTGCCTTCTACACCAAGCGCAGAGCTATTCAAACACAAATCATAACTCGTCGCATCGGACCATTTTTTGTTTGTGTAGTAGTTGTAATAGCTGGCACGTTTTTTGTCGGTCTTGAGAATAACGTCTTTTGCCTTTGCGTCGGTATAATCGTAGATCCGTGCGATTCTGCGGATTCTGGCATCCAATGATGCATGGATGAAAATATTGACCACATTTTTATAATTCTCCAGAGCATAATCTGCACATCTTCCAAGGAGGATGCAGGGCCCCTCTTCCGCAATCTTCTTGATGGCATCGAACTGTGCCAGAAATACTTTGTGGTTGATTGGCATTTCAGAAAACGTATTGCTGGAATATCCCATGGAATAGGTATCCATTACCAGAGAATACAGAAAACTATTCGTAGGTTTTTCGTCATGTGTCTCAAATATTTCTTTGCAGATTCCGCTTTCTTTTGCTGCAACATCCAACATTTCTTCGTCATAGAGTTTGATTCCAAAATGATCTGCAACTTTATCTCCGATCTCTCTTCCAGCACTGCCATATTGTCTGCCGATTGTGATAATTGTGTTTGTTTTTTCTGCCATGCGTTATCACTCCTTTACTGATGAAAACATCAAAATAACGAATTTATATACTATATATTATAAATGAATTGGCCATTTTTTACAATCCCCTTGTCGCTGTCACCGGGGCAGAATTTCAAGGAGATGTCTGAAATATTCCGGTAAAGGGGCATCAAATTCCAGGTAGATTCCTGTGCGCGGATGGGTAAAACCAAGAATTTTGGCATGCAGAGTCTGTCCTTGCAGATTTCGGTAAGGACATTTGGCTGGACCGTATACCTGATCCCCTAAGATGGGGTGGCCAATGGAAGCCATATGAACACGGATTTGGTGGGTACGCCCGGTCTCCAACTCACACTCGATATAGGTATAATTATGATATTTTTTTAGTATATGGTAATGTGTGACGGCTTCTTTTGCGTTCCTGGAAGACGTACTCATTTTTTTTCGGTCTGTCGGATGCCTTCCGATCGGTGCGTCGATACTCGCGTCTGTCTCCAGGTTTCCGTGAACGATGGCGTGATACTTTCGGGTGATGGCGTGAGTTTTTAACTGTTCAGCCAGTATACGATGTGTCCGGTCGTTTTTGCAAACCACAAGAGATCCAGTGGTATCCATATCTATGCGATGCACGATTCCCGGCCGCAAGATGCCATTGATTCCCGAAAGCTGATCTTTACAGTGATACATCAAGGCATTGACAAGGGTATCGCTGTAATGGCCTGCTGCAGGATGGACTACCATACCTTTCGGCTTATTTACAACCAGTACATCTTCATCTTCATAGAGAATATCCAGTGGGATATTTTGCGGAAGAATATCGAGTGTCGATGGTTTTGGAATTCGGACAAAAACCTGATCTCCAGGGTTGGTCTTATAGTTTGCTTTGATTTTTTGTTGGTTGACGGTTACATTTCCCTCTTTGATCAGCTTTTGAATATAACTGCGGGATGTCTCTTCCAAACGTTCGGCAAGAAATCTGTCAATTCGGATATCGGGTGTATCTGCGGTGAAGCAATACTGCTGGTCTTCTGCGATTTCCATGATATGTTTCCTCCTCTTCCTGTTTATCTCTGATTCGAAGAGATCCACGCAAAATCCTCATCTTTATAATAAAAGAAGATCAAGAACAGGAATAAAAAGCATGCGACAACGACATAAATGTCAGCAACATTGAAAATTGGAAAATCAATCAGGTCAAAATAAAAAAAATCAATCACATATTCGTGCGCAAGACGATCAACCAGGTTGCCAAGAGCGCCGGCACAGACCAATACGGCACAGACGCGTAGAGGAAGATAACGGCGCGTAAACGGTAGTCTCAGATACCAATATCCGATAAACAGTACGACCAGAACTGCGCCGAGAACAAAAATCCAACGCATATTCTGCATGAGGCCGAAAGCGGCCCCTCTGTTTTCCAGATAATGCAATTGGAAAACTCCCTTCCAGATAATAAAAGATTCCTGGTTTTTCAGGTGGCACACGGCAAGATATTTTGTATATTGATCGGATGAGATTCCTAAGAAAGTCAAGATGATCGCGCAAATACAGCTTTTTATATGGGGCACTTTTGTTTCCATGCTACAAACCTTTCTAAATATATTTGTAAATCATTACCAAAATGCGATTCTTTTTGGTTTTTGAGAGCATTTTTACGTATTGGAATTTCCCTAGTTTTCGGACGGAAATGATATCACCCTCTTTGATCTGATATCCGTTGCTAGTGATCAGACGTCCGTTCACAAACACTCTTGCCGCTTCAATCACGGCTGCAAGCCGCGTTCTTGATGCAGGAAATGCGAGGGCGAGGAGTGCATCCAGTCTGAGTGAGGCAACCGTTCCTTTGATTTCCTCAAACTTTGGTTGATAGATGAAGTCCTGCTGCTCCATCGGTGATACGGTCACAAGTGTATGTCGTATTTTTGTCAGTTCCTGCGTAAAAAAAGACTGCAGAGAACGGTGTGTAAACAGAATCGCTTCCTCCTGCTCTACCAGAATATCGCCGATTTTGCTGCGATTGATTCCCAGATTCAAAATGGCTCCCAGATAATCTCGGTGTGACAGTTCCTCGGCGTATTTTTTGTTTGTGGGCTGGATTCGAAGCGGAAGAATCGGATAATTCGTTTCACAACAAAGAGCATCAGGGATAAAAGCTACCATCTGACGCTCCGACATCTCATATCCCCCAAACGTCTCATATCTGGTGTAGAGGTTTGATTTGGGAAATGAATGCAATATATTCAATTCATTGAGATTCAAAAAATCTGAATACGTAACAATATTGCGATGATAAGCGGTCCGAGAAAGCTCTTCCAGACGCTTTGCCAGTAATTGCTCTTCCTTCTGCATTACGGTTCCTAGTAGCGGTCTCTGACAGACGGCATATCGTTGGATGTTCCGAGAAGATCTTGCAGATCACCGGAAATATCTACATTTGTAGGAGTTACAAGAAAGATATAATTCGAGATCTTCTGCAGATTGCCTCTGATTGCGAATGCTGCGCCGGAAGTAAAATCAATAATTCTCTGTGCAATTTCCAGATCCAATCCTTCCAGATTCAGGATAACCGTTCGTCCATCCAACAACGTTTCGGTAATATCTCTGGAGTCTTCCACGGAAGACGGCTTGATGACACAGACTTCCATATTCATATTGCGCGCAGACCTGCTGGCAGGCTGACGCATTGGAGTGATCTTGCTGGAAGTACGACCGGACTTACGTTCTTCCGGAAAATCATAGTCATCTTCTTCTATATCTTTATCTCTACGAAAGAGACCTCCCTTTCGCTGTGGTTTCTCGTCAAAATCGTCAAAATCATCATCATAGAATTCATCGTCATAATCGTCGTAATCACCGTCGTCATTTAACTTCATAATATCGAGAAACTTATCAAAAACACCCATATTTACACTCCTGTCTCATGTATCACTACATGATATTTCTAATTACAATAGATTAAAAATATTGTCTCTCACCAAAGATTCCGGTTCCCACCCGGACCATGGTGGCTCCCTCTTCAATTGCGACCTCATAATCGTTGGTCATTCCCATAGACAATATATCCATATTGACATTATCAATGTTTTTTGCCGCAATGTCAACAGATAATTTGCGCAATCCTGCAAAGTGAATACGATTTTCTTTGGCATTTTCCACAAAAGGAGCAATTGTCATAAGTCCACATATTTGTAGATGAGGGAATCTGGAAATTCTTTCAATAAGTGGAAGTGTTTCCCTAGCACTTAGACCAAATTTACTCTCCTCTTCTGCCATATTTACCTCGATCAAGATTTTTACAATACAATGTTTCTTTTCCGCTTCTTTTTCTATGGTTTCTGCGAGACGAAGAGAATCCACGGAATGAATCATCTCGGCCTTATCGACAATGTACTTTACTTTGTTTCGTTGGAGATGTCCGATCATATGCCACTGGATATCTTTCGGCATCACCTCCCATTTATCTGTCAGTTCCTGAACTTTATTTTCTCCAAATACACGAATACCCTCACGGTAAGCCTCCTGCAGCATGGATATCGGCTTTGTCTTACTCACCGCGATCAAAGTCACCTCGCTTCGGTTCCTTCCTGCGTGTCTGCATGCGTCCTGGATTCTTTTTTCTACTTCCTGTAATTGTTCTGCTAACATATGCTTTCTCCTGTTGATTTTACTGAAATATGATCTCATTTTCTTCGACAGTTGCGGCGTCCAGTGCGATATGGTCATAGTTTGACAGACCGTTCTCAGTATGGTCGCTGATGATATAGTAATCGTCGTTTTCGCAGAGAATTTCCACGCGTTTGAAAACGACATATCCTTTGTTGATATTATAAACACCATCTAATTTAACGGGGGTTTTTAAAGGGATCGTTTCCTGAGATTTTGGATGTACTAAAGTGGTATTCTTCTCAAACAGATTCGAATCCAGATAACAGGACGTTTGATCCGCAGAATAAAAATAGGTTCCGATTTCCAGAAAAGTGTCTGAACTTTTCTCTTTGGATTTTACCAAAACACCGGTGGCGGAAGAATTTTTTTCTCTTGTGAGATATTCTGAAGGCACTTCGTAAAAAGATTTTTGAGTGACAGAAGTTTTTGGAATTTTTAATCCACTTTCATCTTCCAGAATCAATTCGACATCCAGAAAACGATCTGATGCATAACGAATCATAGAATGATCGTAGGTCAGACAGGCATAATGATGCCCTTTTTTTTCAATGAGGGATAGATCTGCCCAGGAAATTTCCCGCTCTGCACCAATTCGCGTTTTCATGCTTGTGGTCTCTGAGAGAAGGTCCCTGGTTTCTTCGTCGATTTCAACAATGATAGACCAGATCTCACCGGTTACAAGTTTGTATACCGCGTCACCCGCATCTAAATGATCCCCAGTATCCAAAATCGTGGTTTCCAGTTCTGCTTTCACAAGGTTGGAATCTTGAAAAGTATCTGGCGTTACTTCCTCATAGCCGTCAATGTGAAATAAAATAATACCATCACGTTCGGAGGAAGAAACCTGAATATGGCTGCCCGAGTTTGAAGCGAGGAGTTCGTCTAACTGTGAAACCATAGTTTGATTATTGATCGGCTGCAATGCGGATAAGATTTCTGATTTTAGTGTATAAATACCAGTAAAATCAGATTCTTTGAAGGTGTTACTGAAATTCTGGATTTTGGACAGAAAATCAATCTGATGACTTCCAGAAAGAAAAGTAGAATCTGCGCCGGTACTTGTCTGTGTATCCAGCGGTGCATCAGAAAGTGTAAAGATGCTCGTTCCTCTTCGAATTTTACTTTTTTCTGAAATAAAGTAAGTAACATAGCCACTGCTCTCTGTATGTACAACTGTTTCCTCTCGCAATACCAATCCGGTATAAGAATTATCTTTTAAAATACTTCCCTCCCGAACTTCATACGCGGAAACATGTTTTGAGGTCAAATACATCATGACTGTAATCAAAAGATAAATCAAAACGATCGAAAACAAAATAATACCGAGGTTTAGTTCACGCTTTTTTTTAAATGGTCTGATATTTGAAGATTGTGTTTCTTTTTGTGACAATTGTTGCCTCCGCCTTTCGGAATTTTTTCAGTATTGTTGTTTATTATATCATCCATGCATGTATATTTCCAGATTTCTTGTAAACAATAGTGATATATCCAAATAAAGGAGGAAATTACATGAAGTGGTTTGATAATACTGCACTTACTCTTGTAATCATCGGCGCCGTGAACTGGCTGCTGATCGGAATCTTTCGGTTTGATCTGGTCGCTTTTATTCTCGGTAATCTGAGCTGGGGCTCCAGAATTATTTATACACTGGTAGGCCTGTGTGGATTGTATCTGATCAGCCTTTTTGGACGGATCGGAAGTATGTCCCAGACAGAAGATGCTATGTAAATGTAGATTTCAGAATGTAGAGAAGCGTTATAAACACAGGTATATGGTTTATAACGCTTTTGTTTGTCGCTGCAAAAAAGTCCTGTGCTTTTCTTGTTCTTGTATGGATTGCATGACGGTACATCAAATGACATGATCGAATTTAATGAGCCGTGATACCAGCCGTCAAAAGGGATGAAGTCTGTACATAAAGTGCATCATGATTCGAAGCGCCCATCACGACAGAGATAAATGGACTACCTGCTGCGTTCTCCTCGTACAAGACTACACAGGCTCCGGCTTCATCGGTCGTCCCGGTTTTGCCGCCGATCACATGAACACCTTCCGGCTCGGCTACCCTACCAGACGAATAGTAATTACTCTGCGGCCAATCCAGTGTGCGAGTACCTAGGGCGGGATTCGTGATGGTTACCGTATATGAAGTCTGAGAGATAATCTCTTTGAAAGTCTCGTTCTTTAGGCATTCCTGAAAGATCAGATACAGGTCATAGGCTGTTGTGTAATGCTCCGCCTCATGAAGACCGTGTGGATTCAGAAAATGGGATTGTGTGGCTCCGATTTTTGCTGCCTCTTCATTCATCAAACCTGCGAAAGCTTCCGTGCTTCCACTGATGTGTTCCGCAATGGCGACTGCGCTGTCGTTGCCAGAATACAATAACAATCCGTTTAGAAGATCTCGCAGGGAAAGCTGATCTCCCACTTTCAGTCCGCACATCTTCGATTGTGCCTCCAGATTCAGGGCATTTTCGCCGACGGTGACAATGTCATCCAGATTTCCGTATTTTAAAGCTACAAATGCCGTCATAATCTTAGTGGTGCTTGCCGGATAGAGCGGTTCAAATACATTCTGTGAATACAATACCTTCCTGCTAGAGAGATCAAACAGGCCGGCGGCATGCAAATTCCCGTCTCCAACATATCCATCCAGAGGGATATCCGTGTCTGTAACACAAAGAGCGTCCGCATAAAAAGCTCCCTGATACAACGATTTATTGTAAGTATTTTTTTCATATTCTGTTACATAGTCTGGGGTTTCTTCCTTTTGACATCCTGTTGTGCAGATCGCTGTGGCTGCCAGAATGGTTACACACAGTCCAACTTTGATGTGTCGCAAGATGCGTTTTGGAGCATACAGAAACTCCCCTTTATTTTTTTTATTTATACATTTCACGCCAGTCTAAATCTCCTCTATCTAATGCTAAAATCAATGCTTCTGCTGTTGCAATATTCGTAGCCATTGGAATATTGTAGATGTCACAGGATTTGACAATATCATTTACGTCCGGTTCATGTGAGCTTGGTGTCAATGGATCTCGGAAAAAAATCAACAGGTCAATGTTATTATTTTCAATCTGGGATGCCAATTGCTGTTTTCCACCGAGATGTCCGGCCAGATATTTGTGTACATTCAGATTGGTTACTTCTTCTACCAGTCTTCCAGTAGTGTTTGTTGCATATAATTCATGTCTGTTCAATATTCCGCGATATGCTATACAGAAATTCTGCATCAGCTTTTTTTTTGCATTGTGTGCAATCAATCCAATGTTCATAACGACTCTCCTTATTGATATTTGTTTGGCTGCAATCCGACGTTAAGCACAAATCCGATTCCCATAAAGAAACTGACAACGGAAGTAAGCCCATAACTTACGAATGGAAGCGAAATTCCTGTATTTGGAAAAATCATGGTAGCCACACTGATGTTGATAAAACTCTGTATTCCGATCAGTGCGGCTACTCCGCTGCAGATTAGTCGTCCTCCGGTATCCTTGGCTTTTAATCCGATCAAAATGCATTCAATCACTATTAATAATAACAAAATTATGACAATACAACAACCCACAAATCCCAGTTCTTCTCCAATGATTGCAAATATAAAATCTGTCTGCGGTTCAGAAATAAAATTACCGTTCTTTACGGAAGTGGTAGTGTTGTTATTTAAGCCCTTTCCGGTTAACTGACCAGATCCGATTGCCATCACAGAGTTCAACTGCTGATAGGCATCGTCTGTTGCATATTTTTCCGGTTCCAGCCAAGCAAGAATTCGTTTTTGCTGATAGGTTTTTAGAATTTTCTGGTCCGGCTGCACGACGATACTTAAAAAAATAAATGAGACAGGTATAATGATTGCCAGTACGGTTCCGATAAACTTGTAACTCAAACCTCCCAAATACATGATGAGACAAAACAGCGCTGCCAGACAGATGGTGTTTGAAAGGTTTGGCTGTTTATAGATCAAAACAAGCGAAGGTAGCATCAGAATGACGGAGATTACAATTTTTTTCATTTTATTGATGGTCTGTTCATGTTCCATCAGGAATTTGGCATAAAATAGAATGGTAAATATCTTTGTCAGATCAGAAGGCTGAAAACGTGTGAAGCCGAGATCCAACCAACGTTTTGCACCATTCACTTCCACACCACCGATAAGAACCGCGACAAGAAGCAGTATATTTACGAAATAAATTGGCCAGTACAGATTCAGAACCCACTGATAGTCAATCAGAGAAATAATGACCATCACAATGATTCCGGTGACCACGCCAAAAATCTGTTTATTTTGAACAGATTCCTGCGCACTGCCGACGACCAGAATCCCCAATATGGAGAGTACAGTCACGAGGACAACCAAACTGAATTTGTAATCTCTTAATCTGTAACGTTTGAGTACGTTTATTATTTTTTGTTTCAAGCTCTTTCTCCTGTAAATGTAATTCGTATATCCGAGCGATTCACTGTCAGGTGAAAATCTTCCGGAGAGATTTCTATGTATTTCGAAACTGCCAGATATACATCTTTCGTAAATTTTTCTGTCATATCCGGTGTACAATGCATCCTGTCAGCGATAATCAACGTTCTCAGTCTGTTTTTCGCGATAGTTACGGAAGGTACACTCATTTGCATCCCTCCTAATTCCTTTTAAAGAAAAGAGACATTTTGGACAGAAAACTTTCTGATTTGCAATAATCACGGATTGGAATCTCTTCACCCAGCAACCGTTTGCAGATGTTCTGGTATGCATTCCCAGCCAGTCCGTCTGAAGCGTTCAGAGGTTCGCCCTGGTTCGTTGCAATGACGACCTGTTCATCATCGGGGATTACACCTAATAAATGTACCGCCAGTATTTCCGTGACATCATCCACAGTCATCATATCGCCATGTTTGATCATGTCGATTCGCAGTCGGTTGATTATCAGGTCTGTTTTTCGGATTCCTTCGACTTCCAAAAGTCCGATAATGCGATCAGCATCCCGAATTGCGGATACTTCCGGCGTAGTTACGACGATGGCTCTGTCAGCGCCGGCTATCGCATTGTGAAATCCTTGTTCGATTCCGGCAGGACAATCAATGAGAATATAATCAAAATCTTCCCGCATATCGTCGACCAGTTTGCGCATTTGTTCTGGAGAAACCGCTGTTTTATCCTTTGTCTGCGCTGAGGGAAGCAGATAAAGCGAAGGAAAACGATTATCACGAATTAATGCCTGTTTTAACCGGCAATTTCCGTCGATTACATCTACGAGATTATAGACAATGCGGTTTTCCATTCCCATTACGACATCCAGATTGCGCAATCCAAGATCTGTATCTACGACTACAACCTTTTTATCTGCCTGTGACAAACCTGCCCCTAAGTTCGCTGTCGTCGTTGTTTTGCCAACGCCGCCTTTTCCTGATGTAATCACAATCACTTCGCTCATATACGTACCTCCTGTGATTTCTGTTAATCCTTTTATTCCAATATCATTCTATAAGCGGGTCCACATAAATGCGGTGTCCGTCTACAACAGCAATTTTAGGCCCTTGAATAGAGAGACCTTCCTGATATATGATCTGACGTTTCGCTTCGATTTCACCAATCTTTAATTGTTTGGGCTGCATGGTGAGCGCTACAACGTACGCACTCAGATCTCCCGAAGCACCGGCATGTACGGCTCCTCTCAAAGTGCCGACGATGATGACATTTCCATCGGCGATCACTTTTGCCCCCAACTCCACGTCGCCGAGGACAATAACACTGAGTGTCGATTCCAATGTCTGGTGTCGGCCGAGCGAACCGCGATATATTTGGGCGTCCTGTTTCTGGGGAATGCTGGTGCTGTGTTCCAACAGGCTTTTCCAATAGGGCTCATTTTCTCCAGAATAGTTTAACACACATATAATTTCAATCTGTGTCAAATCGGTAATCAACTGCAGAACCTGCTGCTCCTCCTCATCTCCCAATATGCGGCCGTAAAAAGCAAGCGCCATTTTGGCATTGCCAAAGAACCGGGCGGAATCCAGAAACTTATTGTGCAGCGCTTCCAGAATCTTATCAAAGGAGGCATCTGCATCCATGTGAAGTTCCAGACAATATTTATTGCTTTTTATTACAACCAGACTCTTCATGGCCTTTTTCCTTTCTGTATCAGTCACCCTGAATTGCAGTACCCAATTCAGCGGCAGTACCTGTGATTAACTCGCTGATTTCTTTTGTTTGATATTTACATTGTATAATATCCCGTGCAATTTCCGTCGCATAAGAAGAACTGTATCCATTTGCGATACGGACAGAAACTGCAATTTCCGGATTGTCTGCCGGCGCATAGCCCACAAATAGCGCGTGGTCTGCGTGCGTCTCACTCTGCTGCGCGGTTCCCGTCTTACCGGCTATTGTGATACCACTGACCCCCACGAAGGTGGAAGAACTGCTGACCATATCTTCCATTCCCTGATGGATCAGATTCCAGGTAGAAGCGGGGATGTCACTCATTTCATTGGTGATCTCCGGTTTATACTCTTTGATCAGTCTTCCGTCAATATCGGTCACTTTGTTTAACAGCGATAGTTTATGGACGGTACCGGAATTGGCTACGGCCGCTACATAGCGGTTCAATTGAGCCACGGTATAGTTGTGGGTTCCCTGTCCGATCGCCGTCGGCACGGAGGCTTCGTCAGAGATTTGCGGAGAGGATTCCGGAATCTCAATACCGGATGTCTCACCAAGCCCGAACGCTTCCGCATATTTTGCAAGTTTTTCGACACCACGATCACTGGAGTAAGTCCCTTCTTCATTCAACCCCAATTGATATCCGATTTCGTAGTAGAAGCTATTACAGGACACTTCCAGTGCATTAATGACATTTAGTCCACCGTGGGCTCCCGGATAAATCCAGCATTTTGGATTTGGCTCTACTTTGTCATAGATACCATGGCATTCGAATATAGTATTATCAGTGATGATTCCCTCGGTCAATCCGGCAACCGAGGATACCATTTTAAATGTGGAACCCGGTGCAGTTCTTTCCTGTGTAGCGTTATTGTAAAACGGTCTGGAAAGACCTGTCACCAGCTGATTATAGTATGCAGAATCCATGGTATTTGCCAAACGATTGTTATCGTATCCAGGATAGGAAACACAGGCCAAAACTTCTCCAGTGTTGACGTCACTTACGACGGCGGAACCGGTGCAGGGTTCCACGGCGAGCTGGCCGGGAGTAATTTCCAAACGCTGTATTTTATTATAGATCCAAGCGAAAGAGTCTCCACCGGCGGCAAGTGACTGGTAGGCTTCCTCATCCATAGGAAGGACTTCCTGTTCATATACCATAGCGCAGATTTGCGATCCACTGATACCTCCTGATTTTATAAGATATTTATATAAAAGTTTGTCGAAATTACTATCTGAATTCAAATATTCTTCTAAAAATGCAAGAATACTTTCATAAACTTCGTTGGAATCGGAATATTTCCCTTCGGAGACATAATCACGTAGCTTGGATGTATCCACCCAATTTTGGGAGATTGCATAGTTTAAATACGAATACAGATTGATGGACTCTTTGGTAGTCCATGCCTGATAGGTCTCGTCTGAGGTGTCGATAGCATCTTGGTTCAAGATTTTGATGGAGCTTGTCAGAAGATCCGAGGAAATATAATTCATATATGCCTGCATCTCCAGGGAGAGATCTCTGTATGCAGCCGCGTTTGGATCGCGCAGGTAATTTAACACTTCCTGTGTGGCGCTTTCTTTTCTCTGGGTGAACGCGGCATAAACTTGCTGTTCCACCGGTTTTGCTTCCTCATCTGAAAAGTGTGTCAGATCTAAAATCTCATTTCCGATAAAGGCAAAGTAGACATCGTCAATCGGAATGATAATTTCTGTCGCACTGGATGCTGTGGAAGGGTCATAGTTCATGACATTGGTGATTTTAGAAAGCAGAATTCCGGCCAACTTCTCTTCGATCAGTTGGTAGGTCTGTTCCTGAAGATCTTTGTCAAGCGTGAGATATACATCGTTTCCAGCCTCAGGATCTTTGTTGCTCACCATTTCTGTGACTTTTCCGACAGAATCTACGTACACGCTGACTTCGCCTTTCGTCCCTTGAAGTGTCTCGTCCAGATATTGTTCGAGTCCGGACTTTCCGACAATGTCTGTCAGAGAATACTTTTCTTTGATGCCTTTGTCCAAAGCATCGTACTCTTCCTGAGAAATCTTGCCAGTATACCCAATGACAGAAGCGAAGTATTTACTGTCTGTATATCTGCGCAGGGAGTCCTCGGCAATATCCACCCCTTGTAGCTGGTCGATGTTTTCCATGATAGCGGCGACCGTTTCATCACTGACATCGGATGCTAATGTAGTGGGAATGTATTTCTGATAACTGTTTAATCCAATGGCATACCGTAGATTTACCAGTTTCAAAATATATGGCTTCTCATAGGCTTTCTGATCAATTCCGTATCCATACACCTCATCGGTACATAGATATTTCATAATGGAATCGGCCGACGCACTCTTCTGCTTTTCTGTCAATTCGTCAATCGTACGTTTTCCGTAAACGTCCGCGATGAAACGTAATTTTTGTGTTTCGGAAGACTGATTGAAAGTATAGTTGTCGTGCTTGTCCAATATAATTCCGAAGTCACTGATGACGGAATCTCCGTTTGACTCTACAATTGCAATAATCTTCTCAAGAATTTCATTGAGAATTTCATTTTTTTCTGCGCGGCTATCGCTGGTGATATTATCTTCGATGGTCACAGAGTAGGCCAGTTCATTGTATGCAAGAAGATTGCCATTACGGTCATAGATGTTTCCTCTTGTACCAGATATTGTACGGGTTTTCATAATTTGAAGTTTGTAGTTATCCAGATAATCCTGTCCTTTTACGATCTGAAGGTAGAATACTCGATTGATCAAAATGGCGAATAGAAAACAGAACGCCACAATCATAACGAATAATCTTGATTTGATGATATCGTAAAACATGTCTTTAAGTCTATTAAACAAATTTACTTGCACCCCTTTTTTCTTCCGCGGCTAACTTCCGATTCACAAACAGAATCAGCGGATACAAACCAAAGGCCACAATGATAGTATATATGACCTGAGGAACAATAATATGACTGAAAAAATAAAGAAATTGAAATTCGCTTCTCAAAAGGAATTGGAATAAATACACCAGTATTCCATAAAGCAAGTCACTTCCCCCAATCAGAAGCAGGGGGAGTTTTAGCTCTTCATCAAAGAACAACTGTCTGGAATAGCCGTTCGCATAGCCAATCACCAGATAAATCAGAGCGTATAATCCAAGAATCGAACCGAATTGAATATCAATGAGCAGTCCCGAAAAAAAACCAGTCAACATGCCTTCTTTTCTGCCTCTTATGATTCCAATCGCTGCAGTCAAGATGATCATGATATCCGGCTTTACTCTACCCAATTCCAGGGCGGCAAAAAATGTACACTGTAACAGGAAAAAGAAATAGATCAACAGACCTGTTATCAGTGGTCTTCGAATCTTTATCCAAATTTTCATAGTTTGTCTTCACACTCCGATCACTCTTCTGTATTCTGGGAATCACCGGAATCGTCAGTGTTTCCAGATTCACCGGAAGGATTCTGATCATCCTGGCTTTTCTGATCTTCCGGGTTCTCAATCATATCTGATTTTGTAGTTGTGATAACCAGAACTTCCTGCAAATTCTTGAAATCCACTACCGGGGTAATATATCCAGATCGCGTCAGATTGTTGGCGTCTACATTGATCTCATTGATGTATCCAACCAAAATTCCCTGTAAATATTTGTCGCTGATATGAGAAGTTACGATCTGCTCTCCCACCGCCACCTCGTTGTCATTGTTTTCCAGTTGTTCAAAACGAATCTTCCCGTCAGCCATCAAAGTGAGATCCCCCCGCACCATACACCGGTCGGTTGTAGTGAGGATCATGCTGCTGACATTACTTTCATCGTCAATGATGCTGCGCACGGTTGCCCAATGAGGACCAGTCTTTGTCACGATACCAGCGAGTCCACTTCCCGCCATAACATTCATGTCCACGCGAATACCGTCTGCGCTGCCTTTGTCGATGGTGAACGTACTGAACCAATTACCGGAATCTTTTCCGATCACACGGGCTCCGACTTTCGGATAATCTGCATAATTCTGATCCAGTTTATAGAGTTCCTGAAGACGCTCCAGTTCATATTTTTCCTGTTGAAGATTATTATTTTCTATAACCAGGGAATCCACTTTTTCCTGTAGTTTTTTATTTTCTTTTTTCACTTCTTGAAGTGTTTCAAAGTTATCATTCAGATCACTCAACCACATTCCGATCTGATTGATTCCTTTCTGCATGGGAATAATGGTGAGATCTGCGATACCGCGAAAAGGTGCTGCCACGAAATCAGAGATCAGAGAAAGTCCCATCATGATAAAGCAGAAGATTGCTAAACCAACTGCCAGATATCTATTTGCAGAAGAGGCCTGATTTTTCTTTTTCATACTATCTTAACCACCTATAATCTTCATCCAGCATAGAGTATGCCAGATCGTTGAATTCTTTTTTCCAAATTATTTTTTTGATCCCCTCAACCGCACAGATGTCAGGATGCTTTGCTTTTGTAACCTTGAGGCCTGTCATCTCGCGCAGATATGTATCCAACCCGATTAGATTGGAAAGGCCTCCGGTGAGATAAATCCCTTTTCTTTTGATGATTTTTAGTACATCTGGCGGTGTACGGTCCAGCATGGACAGAATAGCCCTTGCACATTCTTTCAAAGGTTCCCGTATTGCAGCACGGACGAGACCGATGGGGATCTCTGTCTGCTGTGGAATTCCGGTGATCAAGTTTCTCCCCACTACTTTCATGGATGCATCATCTTCCTGGTCAAAGACGCCAAATTCTCTGCGTAGAGCTTCCGATGTCAGCTTGCCGATTAAAAAATCCCGATTATGTCTCACGAGATTGGCAACCGCGTCATCCAGATATCCTCCTCCGATCTTGACGAGTCGATTCAGTACCATGCCTCCGGAAGAGAGTACCGAGAGCTCGGTAGCACCTCCACCGAAGTTCGCGATGAAAATTCCCTTTTCCCGAAATACATTCAATCCGAGACCTACTGCATCAGCGATACCGCGTTCCACAATCCGAACTTCTTTTGCGCGGGCGGTGGAATGCAGCACCAGATCATAGAACGCCTTTTTCTCCACTTCCGTCACGTCCGTCGGAACGGCGATCACGTATTCGGAACCGCGCGCAAATTTCTTTTCCGGATTCAGCAAATTTGAAAGCAGATATTGCATATTGTCAAAATGTGAAATGACGCCGTTTTGCATAGGAAAAACAACCTGAATGTTTTCAGGCGCTTTTTCATACATCTCATATGCTTCGTCACCGACAGAAAAGATATATTTTTCATCTTTGACGGCAATTACATTCTTCTCTTTCCATATTCTGTCATTTTTTCTGTCATATACTTTTATTTCATAGGTGCCTAAATCCAGACCGTATATGTTTCTGGCCATATATTTCCCCCATTTGCTTTTTGTATTTTAAGACAACAGTCCTTTTTCTCCCAGACTGATATATTTATTATCTCCAATAATGATGTGATCTAACAGCTCAATTCCAATTAAATCTCCAGCATCCCGTACTTTGCGGGTGATCAGAATGTCTTCCCGGCTGGGAGATGGATCGCCGCTCGGATGATTGTGTAATAAAATAATAGAAACCGCATTTTTCTGAAGGGCTTCGATGAAGAGTTCTCTTGGGGATACCAGAGATGCATTTACCGTCCCTTTGGAAATGTCGGTCTCACCAATCAGTCTGGTGCGTGTGTTAAATAGCAGAAGTTTCATGTATTCCTGCTTTTTATGGCGCATGTCTTCCATATAATATTTTGCGATGGAATCCGGGGAGGAAAAGCACAGTCCTTTTCCTGCCGTTGCCTTTGCAAGCCGTTTGGCAAGTTCGGAAAGGCACAGGATCTGATAGGCCTTCACTTTCCCGATTCCTTTGATCTGCATTAATTGTTCCAGAGTCCAGTGATGAATATTTAAGATCCCTTCCTGTGAAAAAATCGGATACAAAATCTTTTTTGCTAAAGACAGAACATTTTCACCCCTTGTCCCTGAGCGCAGCAGAATTGCGAGCAATTCGATGTCCGTCAGATGTTCGGGTCCGTACTGTTCACATTTTTCGTAGGGGCGTTCTTCTTCCTTTAGTTGTTTTAAATTTCCTGTGTGTGTAGTATTCATATTTCTGTAACTTCAGACACAATTCAATCTCTATTTTATCATATTCAAAAAAAAGTGTATAGGGTTAACCTATTAATTTTCTGTGAACTGCTTCTGCCACTTTCATGCCGTCCATCGCGGCAGACATGATTCCACCGGCATATCCGGCCCCCTCCCCGCAGGGAAATAATCCATGTATTTCACTTTCCATATCGGAGTTTCTTAGAATACGAACCGGTGAAGAGGTTCGGCTTTCCACGCCGAAATAAAAGGGCGTCCTCCCTTGCAAATCCTTTGATTTTGTGGTCAAAAGAGCGGATGCCTTCTTCCAGCGACCCGGCAATCTCTTCCGAAAATAGTCCTCGCAGGTTTGCGAGTTCGCAGGCGCCTTTTGTCTGTGGCTGTATTGCTCCAAACTTTGTGGTCTGACGATTTTGGCAGAAATCATCAAAACGTTGTACCGGGATTCTCCCTTTGCCGAGATGATATGCGGTTGTCTCCAGTTGGCGTTGGAAAGAGATGCCGGCAAGTGGTCCTGATTCCTTGAAGTCTTCCGGAGTTACGGTGACAATCAAAGCACTGTTGGCGTTGCATCCGCCACGATCACTGTAGCTCATTCCATTGACCGCAAGACCCCCTTCTTCGGAGGAGGCATTTACCACGTATCCGCCCGGACACATGCAGAAAGAGTAGACTCCTCTCCCATTTGCCAGATTCGCAGCCACCTTGTAGGAAGCAGGGGGAAGACAATCCCCCCGTGACCTTCCATACTGGGAATAGTCGATCATATCCTGTGGATGTTCTATCCGTAGGCCAACGGCGAATGCTTTCGCTTCCATAGGTACTTTCTTTCTGGCAAGAAGCGCGAAAGTGTCTCTTGCGCTGTGTCCAGGAGCAAGAACGACGGCTTGCGTTTGGATTTGATGGGTCTGATTGACGGTGATGGATTGCAGATAGTTCTCGCTGTTACTCTTCCGAATCTCAAAATCTGTGACCTGGCTTTGAAAACGGATTTCTCCTCCCATAGTTTGGATAGAATTCCGCATATTTTTTAGAATCTGAACTAAGACATCTGTTCCAATATGAGGTTTATTCTCATACAAAATGGAGGGATCGGCCCCGTGCTGAACAAAAGTTTCCAACACAAACCGATTCCGGCCGTCTTTATCTTTGACCAGCGTATTTAATTTCCCATCGGAAAATGTTCCTGCGCCACCCTCGCCAAATTGTACATTGGACGAGGGATTGAGTCTTCCAGTCTGCCAAAAACTTTCCACATCCTGCATTCGTTCTTCCACAGATTTTCCTCGTTCCAAAAGAATTGGTCGATAACCTTTCGACGCCAGTAGATAGGTACAGAACAAGCCGGCAGGTCCACTTCCGATGATTACAGGCCTCTCTCGAAAGGAAATGGGGCCATCCAAGGGAACGCGATAAACTCTTTTTTCGATCACCGAAACATTTTCACGGCATCGTTTGAGGATCGCTGATTCTTTCGGCAATTTGACATTTACGGTGTATACCTCGTATAAATCGGGTTTCTTTCGTGCGTCCAGAGATTTCCGGGAAATCTCCCAGGTGAAAGGCAGGTCTTTCGGCAAATGCAATCGGCGTCGAATCTTGGATTCCAGTAGGCATAGATCCTGACCTGGTTTTAATTTCAGTTGGCGGACTTGTAACATGCTGCCTCCCTTCCGGCGACAAATCCACTGGACCATGCCCACTGTAGGTTATAACCTCCACAGATACCATCCACATCCAGTATTTCTCCGGCAAAATACAGACCTGGCACGATTTTGGACTCCAGTG
The DNA here is from genome assembly GCA_022790755.1 of Hespellia sp. Taxonomy (GTDB): domain Bacteria; phylum Bacillota; class Clostridia; order Lachnospirales; family Lachnospiraceae; genus Mediterraneibacter_A. The sequence continues at coordinate 28,193 of JAAVXR010000061.1, forward strand.
TTTCTGCACAGACTTCATTGGTACAAATTCCCCCGGCACAAATCTGAGCTTTATCAAAAGAGTTTGTCCGTTCAATAACGGTGTGAAAATGTTTGATATTTTTCAACAACTGTAGAAGTTGTGATTCTGTCAGATTGCCGGCTTCCATTTGCGGGTCGATCTTGGAGCGTTTTAAAAGAAGTAGAGCCATTTTTTTGTGGAACAGGCCAGTAAAGAAGCGTTCCATTTTCCGTTCGGGAAATGCAGAAATCCGTGTCTTTAGAAATGCCAAGACCTGTTTCAAATCCATATCAGGAATAAAATCCAAAATAGCAGTTACTTTCTGGTGATGGTAGATACCGACCGCAGCATAACGACTTACCTGAAAAACTGGAATGCCGGACAGACCATAGTCTGTCATTTGAATTTCCCCCGTGTCCTGTGCGATAATCTCTCCATCTATCAGGAGTGAGATGCGTCCCTGCAATCGAACTCCAGAGAGACTTTTGTAAAAATCTTCCTTGCATCGAAGCTGTACCAGCGCCGGTACAACGGGAACCAAATGATGTCCCAGCTCTTTTGCCAGCGCATACCCACTTCCATCGGAACCGGTGTGTGGCGCCGCCTTTGATCCTGTGGCAAGTATCACCCGATCTGCATTCCACGTCTGCTCTTTTGTTTCGTTTTGACACGATTCGGAAATATCGCCTTGATGTTTCGATTCGTCACATTTTTCCGCATGCTGTTTGGTAATGATTCGGAATTTTCCATTTTCTGCAATGATTCGTTCTGGTTTTACACATGTTTCCACGTGAACTTTCAGACGCTCCAGTTCCATTCGAAGTACATCCAATATAGCGCTTGCCTGATTGGAATAGGGATATTGACAGCCATTTCTGTTTTTGATATAGATTCCTAGTTTTCGAAAGAAAGCCATGGTATCAGCAAGAGAAAACTGCGGAAAGACTTTCCAGGGAAATTCAGAATTCTCTCCCCGGTAACAAGTGGGATTTTGTACAGAATTTGTAAAATTGCAGTGACCATTTCCTGTGGATAAAATCTTTTTACCGATACGGTCTTTATGTTCCAGAATAATCACTTCTGCACTAGACTGCGCGGCGCTGATTGCTGACATCATTCCTGAAGCGCCTCCTCCAATTACAATCACTTTGTTCATAAAAGTTTTTTTGTCCTTTCTGTCAATTATATTGTAACTAACTTGTTATCTACCATAAATTGTAAAGATTTTAAGATTCCTAATTTTGCATGGGGCCAAGTGAGTCCTCCCTGAAAGTATACGGCGTAGGGTTCTTTCATTGGTCCGTCTGCGCTCAGCTCGATGGAAGAGCCTTGCACAAATGCGCCGGCCGCCATAATCACGTCGCTGTCATAACCCGGCATAGCCCAGGGCTCCGGAGATACATAACTGTCCACCGGCGCGGCCGCCTGTATTCCTTTGCAAAATGCAATGACTCCTTCCGGGGTTCCGAGTTCCACGGCCTGAATGATATCATGCCGTGTTTCTGTTCCGTTTGGAATGACTCTGTAACCAAGATGTTCGTAAATATTAGCGGCAAAAATGGCGCCTTTCAATGCGCTGCTTACTACCACAGGCGCCAGGAAAAATCCTTGATAGAAAGATTGCATAACTCCCAGAGAAGCGCCGACTTCTTTTCCAAGCCCTGGAGAAGTCAGGCGATATGCACAATTTTCGATCAAATCATTTCTGCCGGCAATATACCCGCCGATCGGTGCAAGTCCTCCGCCCGGATTTTTGATCAGAGAACCGACGATCATGTCTGCACCCACATCGCTTGGCTCCTGTGTTTCCACAAATTCTCCGTAACAATTGTCTACCATGCAGATGACGTCCGGTTTCCGCGCTTTGATAAAGGAGATCAACTCACCAATCTCTTTTACCGAATAGCTCGGACGAGTCAGATACCCCTTAGATCTCTGGATGGTTACCAGACGAGTGCGTTCGTTTAAAGCAGATTCAATGGCTGGATAGTCAAAATATCCATTTTCTTTCAACTCTGTCTGACGGTAGGCAATGCCATATTCGGCAAGAGAGCCTTTCGATGGACGAATGCCGATGACTTCCTCCAGAGTGTCGTAAGGCTTGCCAACTGGGGAAAGCAGTTCATCTCCTGGTCGCAAGTTGGCGCTCAGCGCCAGCGCCAGGGCATGGGTTCCGCATGTGATCTGTGGCCGTACCAGAGCGGCGTCCGTGTGGAACGTATCTGCATACACACATTCCAGCGTATCCCGTCCGCGATCGTTATAGCCATATCCGGAAACATACTGAAAACAGTTTTCACTGACTCGGTTCTTCTGCATGGCATGTAGTACTTTCAACTGGTTGTATTCAGCCCTCTGATCAATCGCGTCAAAACGGGACTTCAATTTCCTTTCTATTTCTTTTCCAAATTGCAGAACAGCATCGGAAATCCCCATAGTCTGATACATCAGATCAGTTTCTGTTGTCATTTTATCATCCATCATCTTCTTTCCTTTCTAAACAGGCATGTCACATCCATAGTTGCATGGTGAACGTTCATAGTAACGTTACACCGCGTTTGTGGCATGCGTCCAATACTTTGTCCAAAATTTGGCCTGTGTCATATTGCAGAGTGTCCTGTTCGATCCATATCACGTCACGCTCTCTGCGAAACCAGGTGAGTTGCCGTTTTGCGAAATGTCGGGTATCTCTCTTGATCATACGAACAGCCTCTTCCAGAGAACACTCTCCTTCCAAATAGGCTAGAAGTTCTTTGTAGCCCAACCCCTGCATGGATACCATTTCTCTTGTATATCCTCTTCTTTTCAAAGATTGGACCTCTTCCAGGAGCCCGCATTTCATCATATCGTCCACCCGGCGATCAATTTTTTCATAGAGATGACCGCGTTCATCATTTAGCACAAAATAGGCAAAATTGTATGGAGATTCTCGGGTTCGCTCTTTTTCATTATGTTCCGATATGGGCTGTCCGGTCTGATGAAAATACTCCAACGCGCGTACCACACGTTTGACGTTGTTGGCATGAATCTCAGAAGCAGAACGTGGGTCCACTTTTTGTAATTGATCGTGAAGATACTGTGCACCGTTCTTTTTGGCTGCCAGTTGTAATTCTTGGCGAAAAGCTGTGTTGACAGGTGTTGTCTCAAATTGGATATCATATAAAACCGCCTGAATGTAAAAACCTGTACCACCGGTCAAAATAGGGATATGCCCATTGGCGTAAATTTGCCGGATTGCTTGCGTTGCCATTTCCTGAAATTGGACGACGTTAAATGCTTCTGTAGGCTCCAAGATATCTACCAAATAATGGGGCACCCCTTCCATCTCTTCTGGTCTGATTTTGGCAGAACCAATATCCATGTAACGATATACTTGCATAGAATCAGCCGAGATGATCTCACCGTGAATGGCTTTTGCCAGGGCGATGGAAAGTTTTGTTTTACCGGCGGCTGTCGGACCGGTTAAAATAATCAAAGGTTTTTTCATAGTCTGTTTTCCTCAAACGATTCGTTTGAACTTCTTTTCCAGTTCCTTTTTGGATATGGAGATGATGGTTGGGCGTCCATGCGGACAGTGGTATGGATTCTCCAATTTCAACAACTCTTCGAGTAATACCTGGATCTCCGGAGTGGAAATACGCTGGTGTCCTTTCACCGCAGCTTTACAGGACATAGACGCCACTTTCTCATCAATCATTTCTGGAGTCATACTTGTGGTGATGTCATCTGCAAGATCGTCCAGCATTTCCAATAGAAGGTCTTTTCTTGCGATTCCAAAAAGGTTATCGGGGACGGCACGGACTGCAAACTCTTTGCCGCCAAACGGTTCTATTTCAAATCCAAGCCGCTGAAAACGCTCCAGATATCTGGTTAAAGTTTCAGCCTCCTGGAGACTGAGGGTCAGTATAAGCGGAGGGCTTAAGATCTGGGAAGTGTATTCTCTCGTCTGCATCTCCCGAAGTGTTCGTTCATATAATACGCGTTCATGTGCAGCATGTTGATCTATAATATACAGGTTTTCATGAAATTGCACAAGCCAGTATGTACCAAATATCTGTCCGATGATATGATATTCGGATACTTTCTCTCGATTTAAGAATTTTTCTTCAAAAAGGTCCAATTGTTGTACAGATTTAGCGCTTGATTGTAGAGCGCGCTCTGATAAATTACCTGATTTTTGCAGAGTACACTCTTTTTTATTTGGAGCACGCTCTACTTTTTCTAAGCTGTCGAAGCGGTTTTGTGGAGTACACTCTGCTTTTCTTTGATATTCTGTTGCTTCACGGATATGATCTGGTTGCTTCTCTTCCACTTTTGCGATCACGTTCTGTTGGTGATAAGAATGGACTCTCTCTTTCATTTTTTGAATGAAATATTCCTCATCATGTATTCCTTCATTTTTTGGGAGGTTATCCACAGTTTCCACAGATTTATCCACATTTTTTTTGGGGAAAACCGTGGTTTTTTGTTGATTTTCCGTGGTTTCTGTCGAATAGGCTGGGGAGGGAATCTCAATGTTGGAAATTAACTCAGGTTCTGTCAGGGATTGATAAATTCCATCGAAAATAGTATTATATATAATTTGCTGTTTTTGAAAACGGACTTCCATTTTCGTTGGATGAACATTGATATCAAGTTCCTCAGAAGGCATCGTAAAATAGAGTACCACAAATGGAAATCTGTGCTGCATCATAAAGTCTTTGTAAGCGCTTTCGATTGCTTTTGCAATGGTGGAGCTACGGATATAGCGCCCATTTACAAAATAGTTCTCAAAATTCCGATTTCCCCGTGAAAGAATCGGCTTGCCAAGGTACCCTTCTATTTCCATTTCATGATTCTGAAAATGAATGGGAATCAGATTGGAAGCTGTATCCCTTCCATATAATTGATAAATGACATCTTTGATCTTTCCATTTCCAGATGTCCGAAGTTTCTCCTGCCCGTTGTTGAGAAAACGAAAAGAAATATTGGGGTGAGAAAGTGCAAGGCGCATCATGAGATCATAAATGTGACCGGTTTCTGTCATGGGGGTTTTCAAAAATTTCCGTCTTGCAGGGATATTATAGAATAATTGTCGAATCAGAAACGTGGTGCCATTTGGGGTGCCGGTTTCCTCGATCTTTTGTTCCGCTCCACCTGCAATTACATAATGTGTTCCGCAGAGTGCGTTCTTTTGGCCGGTATACAGTTCTACTTGCGATACGGCGGCAATACTGGATAATGCCTCTCCGCGAAACCCTAAGGATGTGATATGTGTCAAATCGTCAATTGTCTGGATTTTGCTGGTAGAATGACGTAAAAAGGCACGGGGTACTTCTTCCGCCGCCATTCCACAACCATTATCGGAGATACGAATCAGGGCGATTCCCCCGTCCTGAATTTCCACAGTTATGGCGGTAGCGTTCGCGTCAATCGCGTTTTCCACTAACTCTTTGACGACAGATGCCGGCCGTTCAATCACCTCCCCGGCAGCGATTTTATCAATTGTGATTTGATCCAATACCTGAATTTTTGCCATAATTTCTCCTTACCAACGGTTTTTTAGTTTATTCTGCAATTGATAGAGCGTGTTCATCGCGTCAATCGGCGTCATATTGGAAATGTCCAAAGTTTTTAATTCTTCCAGCACATCGTCATCTTTTACTGTGTCGAACAGTGAAAATTGTGCGATATCCACCTCGTCGTATTTACGCGACTTTTTCTTTTTGGTATCGTAAGGTTTTCCGGCAATTTCATTTACACGCATCGTGATGTCTTCATCACTGAGTTCTTCTACGATTTCTTTTGCACGATCAATGACAAGGTCCGGGACACCGGCCAATTTTGCAACCTGGATTCCATAACTTTTGTCAGCGCCACCTTTTACGATCTTGCGTAGGAACACAATATCGTCTCCTTTTTCCTTGACGGCAATGCAGTAATTGTTGACATTCTCAATTTTTCCTTCCAATTCAGTCAGTTCATGATAATGAGTGGCGAATAAAGTTTTCGCCCCCAGCAACTTATGATCGCTGATATACTCGATCACAGCCCACGCAATGCTCAAACCGTCAAAAGTGCTGGTGCCACGACCGATTTCGTCCAGAATCAGGAGGCTGTTTCGAGTTGCATTGCGTAGAATGTTGGCGACTTCTGTCATCTCAACCATGAATGTACTTTGACCGGATGCAAGATCATCGGAAGCGCCTACACGCGTAAAAATGCGGTCCACCAGGCCAATATTTGCAGAGGAGGCCGGCACAAAAGAGCCAAGTTGGGCCATCAGTACAATCAGCGCAGATTGACGCATATAGGTGGATTTACCTGCCATATTCGGCCCGGTAATGATGGAAATACGGTTTCTCTTGTCATCCAGATAGGTATCGTTCGAGATAAACATTTCGTGAGGGATCATCTTTTCTACGACGGGATGCCGTCCATCCTTGATGTCAATCGTTCCTTTTTCATTTATTTTGGGACGCACATAATTATTTTGTTCTGCCACCAGCGCAAGAGACGCCAGTGCATCCAGTTGGGCAATCGCTTTGGCGGTTTTCTGGATTCGGACAACTTCTGCACCGATGGTATCTCGCACATGACAGTAGAGATTATATTCCAGTGTGCAGAGTTTTTCTTCCGCTCCCAGAATCGTATTTTCCAGCTCTTTGAGTTCCGGTGTTATGTAGCGTTCCGCGTTGGCCATCGTCTGTTTGCGGACGTAGTAATCGGGGACTCTGTCTTTGTAAGAATTGGTTACTTCCAGATAATATCCAAATACTTTATTGAATTTGATTTTTAAGCTTTTGATACCGGTCTTTTCCCGTTCTTTTGTTTCCAGCCTGGCGAGCCAGTCTTTTCCCTCCGTCTTCGCCTTTCGCAGGCGGTCCACTTCCTCATCGAATCCATCCCGGATAATACCTCCATCACGCATGGTGATTGGCGGTTCTTCCTGGATTGCCTGGGAAATCAGGAGACAGAGATCTTCCAATGTATCCAGATCTGTATAAATTGTCTTTAAAACTTCTGCCTGCATTTCCTGTAAGAGATATCGGATTGGGGGTAACATAGAAATAGAACTCTGAAACGCTGTTAAATCTCGAGGGTTGGCAGATTGATAGGTGATTTTTGTAACCAGTCGTTCCAGATCATAGACCGGCCCCAAGTATTCCCGGATCTCATCTCGAGAAATAGCCTGTTCTTTGAGTTCTTCGATTGCATCTTGACGATGCAAAATATCTTCTTTTACGATCAGAGGTTGTTCTATGTACTTGCGCAGAGCACGCGCCCCCAATGCCGTTTTTGTTTTGTCTAAAACCCAAAGCAGCGACCCTTTTTTTTGCTTTTCGCGCAGAGTCTCGCAAAGCTCCAAATTTCGACGGGTAAAACTATCCAATATCATATAGGCATTGGTTGTATAAACGGTAATATTTGTCAAATGTGTCAGCGCATTTTTCTGAGTCTCATAGAGATAAATCAAAAGAGCACCGGCGCTGATAGCACCGCAATCATAATCTTCGAGCCCGATTCCTTTCAGACTGGCCGTTTTGAAGTGTTCTTTTAATTTTTTATAGCAGATTTCATCGTCGAAATACCACGGTTCCAGAGAGTAAATGGTGGCGTTAAGCCGTTCCCGCAGTTTATTCAGATCAATGCCACTCATATAAAAGGACTCATTGCAGATGATCTCAGTAGGCATGAATTTAAAAATCTCATCCTTGAGGCGTGTACTATCCGAAAGTTCTGTCACAAAATAATCTCCGGTCGATACGTCTGCGATTGCCACGCCGTATTGATCGGCAATGTAGACGATACACATAATGTAGTTATTTCTTGACTCGTCCAATGCTTGAATATCGGTGTTTGTTCCGGGTGTTACTACGCGAATGACTTCCCGTTTCACGATACCCTTTGCCTGCTTTGGGTCTTCCACCTGTTCACAGATTGCCACTTTATACCCTTTGGTAACCAAGCGATTCAAATAACCCTCTACAGCATGAAATGGCACTCCGCACATGGGAGCTCGCTCCTCCATGCCGCAATTCTTTCCGGTCAGTGTGATTTCAAGTTCTCTGGATGCTGTTATGGCATCGTCAAAAAACATTTCGTAGAAATCACCTAGTCTATAAAATAAGATACAGTCCTTATACTCTTCTTTTGTTTTCAAATACTGCTGCATCATTGGTGTTAATTCTGCCACAGTTTTTCTCCTTTCGCGCTGCTTTTTATCATTATACCATTTTTCGGGGATTCAGAAAAGGCGGTTTTTCTTCTCCATAAAGGTGATAGGACAGATAGGCTCCCAGATAGATCGCGACGAGACAGAGAAGACTGAATATAGCCGCAAAAGGCAGACAGATCTGTCCAAATAACTGAAAAGGTAGACCGCTGTAATCCCAGACGTTCCAATGTAAAATTTTATTAACAAGAATGCCAGTAATAAATTCGCCACAAGTGATAAAAATAATGCAATGCAGTACTTGTTGCCAGATCGGGTCCTGCCAGTGTACCCACAATCCCTGTTGTACACAGAATATCATACAGATACCACCCAGCACAAACATGCTCCAATGCGAAAAACCACGGAAAATGATTTCAAATACGTAGTACAGTGTTCCACCAATCGCCCATAGAAACAGATATTCACTTAATTTTTTCATAAAAAATGCGTCCCCTTCCATGCTTTCATAACATAGTGTGGACGCATTTTTGATTTTTATGGATGGATTATTTCACCAGTTCGCCAATATAGTAAAATCCTTTGCATTTTTTTAAATACACACGGACAAATGTTCCAATCATAGATGGAATTCCAGGAAAATGTACCAACAAATTATTGTCCATGCGTCCGGTGACATAACCTTCTTCGTGACTGTCGATACTTTCCACCAGAACCTCCTGTGTGCTTCCCTCATGGATGCAACAAGACTCGGAGGAGATGGTCTGCACTTCTGTTAAAAGTCGCTGAAAGCGGTCTTTGATCATGTCTTGTGGAATTTGTTCCTCCATATTTGCCGCCGGCGTACCGGTTCTTCTGGAATAGATGAAGGTGAATGCACTGTCGTAGCGGACTTTGCGTATGACATCCAGTGTTTCCTGAAAGTCTTCTTCTGTTTCACCCGGAAATCCTACAATAATATCTGTAGTCAGGGAAAGTTCTGGTATCGCTTCTTTTAATCTGGAAACGAGCGATAAATACTGTTCTTTGGTGTAACGGCGATTCATTTTTTCTAGAATCCGTGTGCTTCCCGACTGAATCGGCAGATGTAGGTGCCGACATATTTTGTGGGAATGTGCCATGACATCAATCAATTCTTCCGACAAATCTTTCGGATGGGAGGTCATAAAACGAATCCTCTTCAATCCTTCGATCTGCTCAATCTCCTGCAAAAGTTTTGCGAATGTCATCGGTTGATCCAATGTCTTCCCATAGGAATTGACGTTTTGGCCAAGTAACATGATTTCCACGACACCGTCCGATACCAACTGCCGGATTTCGTTCAGAATGTCCTGAGGTTCTCTGCTGCGCTCTCTTCCACGCACATAAGGAACGATACAATAACTACAGAAATTATTGCATCCAAACATAATATTTACACCGGATTTGAAAGGATATTTTCGTTCTGCAGGCAACTCTTCCACGATCTGATCTGTGCCATCCCAGACCTCCGTCACCAATCGTCTGGATGTTAGACGACGATATAGCAACTCTGCAAATTGAAAGATATTGTGGGTGCCAAAAATCAAATCTACCTGTCGATAACTTTTCTGGATTTTTTCTACTTCTTCCGCTTCCTGCATCATACATCCACACAGTCCGATCAGCATATGAGGACGGGACTTCTTGATTTTGCCAATCTGTCCCAGTCTGCCATATACTTTCTGATTCGCATTTTCGCGAACGGTGCAGGTATTGAAAATCACGAAGTCAGCCAATTCTTCTTGCTCTTCTTCTCGATACCCGATTGCTTTCAGGATACCGGTAAGTTTTTCAGAGTCCCTCGCGTTCATCTGACATCCAAAAGTCTGTACGGTGGCAGTAGGAAATCTTCCCATTTCCCTGAAAAACTGCTGAGTATATTGTCTGCATTTTGCGATAAAATAGTATTGTCTTTCCGGCTCTTTGTCTGGTGCTCCTCTGGAAATGTCAATGGTATCAAAATGGATGTCCGTGTACATTATTTTCGAAAACCTCCTGTGATCTGTACGGATCTCATGGGATCAATCGTCTTTTTCCTGTTGCATGAGACCAAACAGTTTCAGCGCTTTTTCGATGTTTCCTTCTACTTTTAGTTTTCCCATGGTTGATGCATGAATGGCATTGATGGTTCCATCCATAATCTGAAAGAGCGTCTCTGCCGTTACCGTGAACAACACATCACGATCGTAATAATCGTAAGGTTCAATATGCAATGTTCCATTGGTTATTTCTACATAAAATGCCCCCTCCGCTTCGCCTTTGATATTAAACTGGTAGGCAAGGTGTTCCTGAATCTCGCTGACATCTGTAGTTTGATATGCTTCTCTTACTCTCTGCAATACTTCCTCGTATGTCATTTGTTTGCTCCTTTCCTAGCTATATGAACTGATTTTTCCCCTCATCATACCGATAATCAATACGTTCCAATACTTTTATAATCTGCACAGAATCCAACTGCATTTCCTCGCACATCTTCTCAAAGCTGGGGTAATAGTCCCGCAGCTTTGTATTGATGACGCTCAGTAGCATTACCGGGTCCTTTGGCAGTTCTGTCTGCATAGCCTGTGCCTCCTGGTTTGCGAAGTTTTGATGAATCTAATTGGTCTTTTTGTAAAAATAACGGTTGAAGTTTTTTATTAAACAGGATAAGATCCGTTTTTGGTATCTGCCATTGTCGGATCAATTTTGGTTTGCTGTGCTTCCCTGTATTTGAAAAAGTCTGTGGCAACCTGCGGGAACAGGGCATACGTGAGTACATCTTCATCCTGTTGCATCCACTGTGCGCATTCGTTGCGAAGTGTATCCAGCTCATCTGGAATCAAATCCGCAGGGCGGCAAGTGATGATTTCTGCGTCCTCGCCGATGACTTTTTTCCGAACTTCCGGATCTACCGGTTTGACAGTTGATCCATATTTGCCTGCAAGCACATCTTTCGTCTCTTTGGTTGCCATCTTGTAGCGCTCTCCCATCAGCACGTTAAATACAGCCTGTGTGCCGACGATCTGTGAAGATGGTGTGACAAGCGGCGGTTCACCGAGATCTTTGCGGACACGTGGAACTTCCTCCAGCACGTCGTAGAACTTATCCTCTGCCCCCTGCTCTTTCAACTGACTGGTCAGATTGGAGAGCATTCCACCTGGTACCTGATACAAAAGCGTTTTGATATTGACGCCAAGATTTTTGGGATTCAACAGTCCGCTCTCCAACGCATCATCACGAATCGGACGGAAATAGTCTGCGACTTCCGCAAGCAGATTCTGATCCAAGCCAGTGTCATAAGGTGTTCCTTTGAACGTTTCCACCATGACTTCTGTTGCTGGCTGGGAAGTACCCATTGCAAATGGTGACATCGCTGTATCAATAATGTCTGCGCCTGCCTCGATGGATTTCAGGTATGTCATACCGCCCACACCGGAAGTATAGTGCGTGTGCATCTCAATCGGAATGGAGACGCTCTCTTTCAGTGCAGTGACAAGTTCCGTAGCTTGATACGGGCAGAGAAGCCCTGCCATATCTTTGACACATACGGAATTGGCGCCCATCTCCTCAATTTTCTTTGCGAGGTCTTTCCAGTAGTCCAGCGTATAGGCGTCTCCCAATGTGTAGGACATGGCAACCTGTACGTGTGCCTTCTCTTTATTGGCGGCGGTGACAGCCGTCTGGAGATTGCGGATATCGTTCATACAGTCAAAAATACGAATGATATCAATGCCGTTTGCAACGGATTTCTGAACAAAATACTCCACCACATCGTCTGCATACGGCCGATATCCCAGAATATTCTGGCCACGGAACAGCATCTGCAATTTGGTGTTTTTGAATCCATCGCGGAATTTTCGTAATCTCTCCCAGGGATCTTCTTTCAGAAATCGCAGGGAAGCGTCAAAGGTGGCCCCTCCCCAACATTCTACTGCATGGTATCCAATTTTATCCATTTTTTCTACGATCGGCAACATCTGTTCCGTCGTCATTCTGGTTGCGATCAGAGACTGATGTGCATCACGCAAAATAGTCTCTGTAATTTTTACCGGTTTCTTTTCTATTTCTGCCATTGTATTATCCTCCATTCTCCATTTATTTTACGCCAAAGATTGCCATAAAGGTGCCCGCCGCTACCGCAGTACCGATAACGCCTGCCACATTCGGTCCCATCGCGTGCATCAGGAGGAAGTTCGTGGGATCGGCCTCCGCGCCGACTTTCTGTGATACTCTGGCCGCCATAGGAACCGCAGAGACGCCTGCAGATCCGATCAGCGGATTTACTTTTCCACCTGTCGCAACACACATTAGTTTCCCGAACAATACTCCTGCCGCCGTACCAAACGCAAAGGCAACCAGACCGAGAGCGACAATCTGGAGTGTCTGCAGATTGATGAATGCTTCCGCGCTCGTCGTGGCGCCGACAGAAGTACCGAGTAAAATAACGACAATATACATCAGTGCATTGGACGCCGTTTCCGTCAACTGTCTGACCACACCGGATTCTTTGAAAAGATTGCCAAGCATCAGCATGCCGACCAGCGGCGCTGTTGTAGGAAGAATGGTGCAGACAACGATCGTGATAATGATCGGAAACAGAATCTTCTCCAGCTTAGATACCGGACGAAGCTGTTCCATCTTGATTTTCCGCTCTTTTTCTGTTGTCAAAAGTTTCATGATCGGTGGCTGGATGATCGGTACCAGAGACATATAAGAATATGCCGCCACCGCAATCGGCCCCATAATCGCCGTCTGCTGTAGTTTTCCTGCCAGGAAAATGGAAGTCGGACCATCGGCACCTCCAATGATTGAGATTGCCGCCGCCGCTTTGTCTGTAAATCCCATTGCCATAGCACCCAGATAGGCAGCAAAGATACCAAACTGTGCCGCAGCACCCAGAAGAAAACTCTTTGGATTGGCGATCAGCGGCCCAAAATCAGTCTGTGCGCCCACTCCGAGGAAAATCAGGGACGGCAGAATCGCCCATTCATCCATCAGATAAAAATAGTGAAGAAGTCCGCCGACTCCGTTCGAAGATTCCTCAATGGAGATCATAATGTCCGGATAGATATTTACCAGGAGCATACCGAAGGAGATCGGGACCAGAAGCAATGGCTCGAATCCATGCCTCACCGCTAAATATAGGAAAAAACATGCAACTAGGATCATAGCCAGATTCCCGAATGTCAGATTCATGAAAGCTGTCTGTTGCACGAGGTTTCCCAACGTGTTTGTAATATATTCCATTTGTCAAACCCCCTAAGTGTACTAGTTTAATGTGGCCAATACTGCTCCTGCGTCGATCGAATCGCCGACAGCCACATCAATACTTGCAACGGTTCCCGCTTCTGGAGCTACAACCGGAATCTCCATCTTCATCGCTTCGATGATGACAACCGGATCTCCTGCCGCTACGCTCTGGCCGACATTTGCCTCGATCTTAAATACTTTTCCTGCCGCGCCGGCTTTCACTTCGATGCTGCCAGCTGCTGCTTTTGGAGCCGCTGCCGAAGCTGCCTTGGGAGCCGCTTTTGGGGCTGCTGCTGGAGCCGCCTGAGCTGGAGTTGCTGCACTTCCAGCGCCTTTTTCTTCTACGGTTACGTCATATGCTGTTCCATTCACTGTAATTGTATAATTTTTCATTTTCTATATCCTCCTGTTATTTCCAGTTATTTGTTTTTCTGCGTCGGATTGAACGCACGATAAATCCGTCTGTCGAAGTCCCTTCTGCCGCTGCGATTGCCGCCGCAATGACTGCAACCAGCTCAGAATCTGCCATCTCGTCGTCGATTGGTTCTTCCAAAACAGCTTCCGGAATCGGGGCTGCCTGCGCTTTGGCACGGGCAATCTCCTCCTGTTTCCTTTGTTCCGGGTTCGGAATAAAACGGAACAGAGAAATAATAAACGCGATGAAAATCAATACCAAAAATACGGTTCCCATTCCAAGTAGCGTATTCAGTCCGGCTTTTTTCAAGATCTCGCCCATCGTATAGTGCACATCGACCGTCATACTGACCATTCGCTCATCTTTATCAAAGCTGATCACGATGTCGGCATTTTCATTTTCGAACTCTGCGGGAGCCGTGAGTACGACACCATTGTTGGATTCCTCCGCGGTATATTCCTCATAATCAATCAAATCTCCATATTCTTTGACCGCGCTCTGCCAGGACTCAATCATCACAAGAAAATCATCACTGTCGATCGGAAGACCGGAGGACATCAAGGTATAATCCAACTGATAATCGGAATAGGATTTGAACATGTCAAATTCTGTATCCGACATCACCTGAAAGCTCTGGATAATCATATCCGAGTAGCCTTCCATCGTTTCCATATTATAATCTGCAAGTTGTTTTTCTTTGCTTCCACAGCCAGCAAGGCTGAGAACAAGTACAAACGCAAGCAGTATCACACTCATTTTTTTCTTCAATTTGCCTCACCTCACTAAACCGTACCATGCTTCTTGTCCGGTCGGTCCTCTCTTTTTGTAAACAGCATCTCGAACGCGCCGATTACATATTTTCTTGTATCAGCCGGTTCAATGATGGTATCCACATAGCCTCTTCTGGCCGCAGATTGCGGACTGGACTGCAATTCCTTGTATTCTGCCGCTTTCTCCCGAATGGTCTGAGCGTCTGCGTCCGCGTACATAATCTTGGCGGCAAGGTTTGCATCCATCATTCCGATCTCGGCATCCGGCCATGCAAATACGATATCTGCGCCGATGGATTTGCTGTTCATGGCAGCGTAAGCGCTTCCGAAAGCTTTTCCGACGATGACATTGACTTTCGGTACCGTCGCATTTGCGAAAGTATAAGTCAATCTGGCGGCTGCTCTTGCCATGTTCTTCTCGGACTCTTTGGTTGCACAGTATCCGGATACATTCGTCAAAGTGAGAATTGGAATCGAAAATGCATCACAGAAGTTGGCGAAATCAATGGCTTTTTTACATCCATCGACAGAAAGAGAACCGTCAAATTCCTCCAACAAATTTGCCTCACTGTCGTATACTTTTGTACGGTTGGCGATGGCTCCGACCGTCATCCCATTCAATCGGATCAATCCGGTCACCATATCTTTGGCGTAAGCCTTTTTTACTTCAAAAAATGTGCCGTTATCTGAAATCTGTGCGAGTGCAATGGCGGTATCTTCGGAGGCGTCTGCAAGGTCCGGACAGAGACGATTCAGATCGTCTGTACATTCAGCATAAGACAGATCATCCATATTATTTGCCGGAATCATGCAAATCAAATTCCGAATCTGTGCAAAAATCTCCTCCTCTGTTCCAACCACGTCCACCAATCCAGCGACCTCGCTCTGATAGTCGGCACTGGAAGTATCACATTTGGCAATCGTATTTCCCGCAAGTGCATTGGGAGAATTCACGAATAGTTTTCCAGAACTTCTTTCCATAAAAGTGAAATCCGTCAGTCCCGGGATCACCGCAAGGCCGCCGCCGCACATTCCGAAAATCGCGGAAATCTGCGGAATCACACCGGAAGCCATTGCCTGCGTCCGATACAGACTGCCGAACGCTTCCAGCGCATCGGTTGCCTCCTGCAGTCTCAATCCAGCACAGTCGATCAGACCGATTACTGGCGCGCCCATCTTCATAGCCATATCATAGATATTTATAATTTTTCTGGCATGCATCTCCCCGATTGCACCATTCAATACCGATGCATCTTGGCTGTACACATAGACGAGATTGCCGTCAATAACTCCGTATCCTGTGATTACACCGTCTGCTGGCGTTTCCTGATTCTGCATGTTGAAATCTGTGCTTCTGGCAGTGATTGCTCCACCAATTTCAACAAAACTTCCTTCGTCAAGCATAGCGGCAATTCTTTTGCTTGCGGAGTTCCCTGTTGCATTGTTGCTCATATTTTAGCCCTCCATATTTAAAATTTTATATCATAAATCAAAATTTCTGCCAATTTTAGTGTATATGATTTCGGGTTAAATTTCAATGGGTTTGGGGAAGAATGACGTAAAAAGATGGAAATTTTTGTGGGGATCAAAGGGGACGCCGAGCAAGGACCTTCCGGCGCTTGCTCGGCTGTGCTTTTGTTGCTGCAAAATTTCTTCGTGGAGTTTTTACAGTCATTCTTTGATGAGATAGCGTGTTTGTCGGCTGAAGTACAAATCCGCGACAGAGTTTCATTTCACACCGCGAAGAGTACAACATGCGACAACGCAGAACAAAAAAGTTTTGACCACGCGACTTTTGCACAATGGAGATGAGACTCAGGAAACGTGGAAGCCTAAGCTTCCACGTTTCTCGTTCTAAGAGGCTCATCGCAATGTCCTTGTGCAATGGAGTGTGGTCAAAATTTTTTTGTTCACTTCTTCCGATTCCGATACTGAACCGGCGTCATATGATACGTCTTTTTGAAGAGTCGATTGAAATGTTCTACATTCTGATAACCGACGGATTCCGCGATGTTCTCCACCGTCATGCTCGTTCCTTTTAACATGGCCCGCGCTTTTTTCATGCGGATTTTTTTCAGAATATCTCCAAATGTCATGTCGGACTTTTCTTTGATATATTTGGAGAGATAGGGTTTGGACAGATAGAATTTCTCAGCCAGGTCATCCAGTGTCACGGATGTGTAGTTTTCCTGAATATAGTTCATGATCTCCGTGAGGCGTTCGTCTTTACATTCATTGATAGCTTTTAACTCTTCAATCTTGTTCACGGCGATTGTCAATGCGTCGATCGAAGCTTTGATGATGTCCGCGTCTATGCCGACACCCCAATAGCGCTGCCTGTTACAGATAATACCGACGTAGGCGACCGCCTTAGAAGAAGACCCTTTCGTCAGAGAATGTTCTTCGTAGACGGACAGTTCATAACTGATATCAAAATAGTGTTTGATCGCATTGCTGACGGCGTCCAGACGTCCGTTACCTATCCCGTTGATGACACGGTTCTGTCCGGCGTGATGGATCGTTGCCGTCGCGATGATTCCGTTATCCTGCTTGAAATGGCATTCATCCAGCGTAAATATCGGTCTCGCCGTCACGTAATGATCCTCGAAGATCCGGTATACCCAATCGGGTGTGAGTTCTTTGTGCGCTTTATCCGACACATCTTTCACAAGATATCCTACTTCTTCCATCATTTTCTTTGGAAGGCTGATGCCAAAGTTCTGTTTCAGGATATAGTTGACGCCACCCTTTCCGGACTGGCTGTTGATACGGATGACGTCGGATTCGTATCTTCTTCCAACATCCTTTGGGTCCAGGGGGAGGTAAGGAACCGACCAAATATCCAGATTGTTGTCCTCTTTCCACGCCATACCTTTGGCGATCGCATCTTGATGAGAACCGGAAAATGCCGTGAATACCAAATCCCCGGCATAGGGCTGTCTGGGTGGTACCTGCATACGTGTCAGGCGTTCGTAGGTTTCACGGATTTCTTGAATATCCGAGAAATCCAGTCCCGGATCTACACCTTGGGAAAACATATTCATCGCCAACGTCACGATATCTACGTTTCCGGTCCGCTCGCCGTTTCCAAAGAGGGTCCCCTCGATTCGTTGCGCCCCGGCAAGGATACCCATTTCCGCATCGCAGACGCCGCTGCCTCGATCGTTGTGTGGATGTAAACATAAAATAACATTGTCCCGGTATTTTAAACGTTGATTGATATATTCTACCTGACTGGCAAATACATGCGGCATTGCATTTTCGACGGTAGTCGGCAGATTGATGATGGCTTTTTTATCTCCTGACGGTTGCCAGATATCCAGAACTGCATTGCATACGTCCAATGCATACTCCACCTCTGTCCCATGGAAGCTTTCTGGGCTGTACTGAAACGTAAAGTTGCCGTCTGTTTCACTGGCCAGTTCTTTTAAAAGCTTTGCGCCGTCTATCGCAATTTGCTTGATTTCCTCTTTCCCCATTTTAAAAACTTGTTCCCGCTGTGCGAAGGAAGTAGAATTATACAGATGTACGACTGCGTGAGGCGCTCCTTTCACCGCCTCAAACGTCCGTTTAATGATATGTTCTCTCGCCTGGGTCAGTACTTGTATCGTCACGTCATCGGGGATCATATTCTGTTCAATAATCGTACGGATAAATTGATACTCTGTCTCGGAAGCCGCTGGAAATCCGACTTCGATTTCTTTGAATCCTACATCCAGAAGCAGCTGAAAAAATTCTACTTTTTCTTCCAGACTCATAGGTTCAATGAGCGCCTGATTTCCGTCTCTCAGATCTACGCTGCACCAGATCGGCGGTTTCTCGACATGATCCTTTTTCACCCAATTATAAGAGTCCTCCGGCGGCAGGAAATAGCTGCGCCTATATTTCTGACTGTTTCTCATTTTATTCACTCCTCTTTCAGACTGTCGATTGATTAAATTTAATCAATTTTGTTGTGTTTTTTTATTTTCACTTATACTAACACAGACCAATTGGATTTCATAGTGACAATTTTAATCAGTTTAATTGATAATATTTAATATTTATGGATGCGATTAGATATTATGTAACAATGCTTTGTGAAATACCTGTCTCAAAACCCATGGAAAATCTCGCCGTATTACGGTGCGATCTGTGACGATGGGAATCACGACAAGCGGTTTCCCATCCAGTTCGTAGCGAATACTGCCCACTTTCATCCCTTTTTTGATGGGTGCCTGCAACTGCTCTTCTACAGCTACTTTCACAGATACTTCTTCGTCTTCTGCCAGCAGTACAGAGAGACTCTTGCGTTCCGTTTTTGGTTTTGCCACCACAGAAGATTCTTCAAACAGTCCGGTTTCCCAAGTAGCCCCGTCCTGTACGGAAATCACTCTGGGAGAGACCTCCTCCCACACATCACGGTAATGATAGTGTTCTAAGCCATAATTCATAAGTTTTTTGGTGTCGGACCATTTATATCCTTTATTGTTCGGCCATCCACAGCCAAGAAGCGCAACGATGAAACATCGGTCGTCTTGCTGTAGTGCACCCACATAACAGTAGCCTGCCTTTCCGGTAAATCCGGTTTTTCCAGAAAGAACCCCTTCCATCATTCCCAGAAATGCATTATGGTTATTACAACTGTAGCTGCGTGTACCGGAAAGATCTGTGAACGTATGGTTTCCGGCTTGCGTGATTTCCAGAAACATGTCTTTTTGCGGGGAATCCTGAATACAATATTTCATGATTGCTGCCAGTTCAGCGGCAGTTGTTGTATGTGCACCACCCTCGTCGGAAGCGTCCAATCCGTTTGGTGTGACAAAATGGGTATGCCGCATTCCGATGCTTTCGGCTTTGCGATTCATCAACTGAGCAAAAGATTCTACACTCCCACTGATATGTTCCGCAATCGCGACCGCGGTGTCATTGTGGGATTCCAACATCAGAGAATATAAGAGATCCCGCAGATAAAATGTCTGGCCGCTAGTCATACCGAGATGAACTTTTGGCTGAGACGCCGCATGATCTGAGACTGTTACCTCTGAATCCAGATCACCATATTCCAGAGCAAGAATACAGGTCATGATTTTTGTCGTACTCGCCATTGGCCGGACCTCTCCCCCGTTTTTTTCAAATAAAATACGCCCGCTTTCGGCATCCATCAATACTGCCGACTGGGCGTATAATTGTTTCAATTCCTCCGGAGTATCCTGTTGTGTGGAATTCGATTCAGCCAGAACCCGTTTTGGGCATGTCGCCTGAATACAAAGGACTGCAATCAATATGATACAAAACAGAAAACGGATACGGATGAAAAATTTTTTCATAAAGGAGATGCTCCAAATTGATGAACCTTCAATAAAATCATATTCTGGGAAAACATATCCTATTCATCATATTTTCAGTGTGAGCTGTGCTTCATCCTCGGCTTCTGCCTTCAGATCTTCCACTTGTTCCGGATTCAGGCCCGGAAGTTCTTCCAGAGACTGCACGCTGAATCGTCTCAAAAATTCTTCTGTCGTGCCAAAAAGAATTGGTCGGCCAGGAGCGTCCAAGCGTCCGACTTCCTGCACCAGTTCATACTCTACCAGTTTGTTTACCGCATGGTCCGATTTGACTCCGCGAATCTTTTCGATTTCCAATTTTGTCACAGGCTGTCGATAGGCAATGATCGACAACGTTTCCATCAGGACTTCTGTCAGAACGTTTTTGCGAGGTTGCTTTGCCACGCGGATTAAATACTCGTAGGCTTCCGGCTTCGTGCATAATTGAAAAGAATTTTCCAGCTCGATGATTCGAAGGCCCCGGTTCTCCTCTTTGTAGGCATCCATCATATAATGGATCAGCTTTTTGGTCGTCTCTTCATCGTGTTCGATCGCTGCCGCGATTTTTTCCAATTCCACGGATTCTCCCATTGTAAAAAGGATTGCTTCAATCATTCCCTGTAGTTTTTCTATTTCCATTGTGTATCTTCCTCCATCCGGGAAACGATCATGATTTCACCGAACACGTCATCTTGCTCCACCTGTATTTTTCCTACTTTTGTCAATTCCAGTATGGCAAGAAATGTCACAACAATCTGCATCTTGGAACGTTGTTCCATAAGAAGTGTTTGAAAACTGAATCGACGGTGACTTTTGGCGTAAGCTTCCACTGCCTCCAACTTTTCCGGCAACGTCACCGATTCTTTTTCGATTTTTCCAAATTTGCTGCGGATCGGATCGATCTTGTTACTTTGCCGACGCATCACTTCTGTAAATACTTTCTGCAGCCTGTCCAACGTAACACCGGACAACAGTGCATCCATGTCCACCGGCTCTACATATTCCTGGACTTCTTTCGGGATTGTCGGCTGCTTATAGTAGGTCAGGTTATTCTCCACTTGTCGGTCTCTCAACTCACCGGCCATGTATTTGTAAATCTTGTATTGCAAAAGTTGTTCCACCAGGTCCTGCCTAGGGTCCTCTTCTTCCCCGTCTTCGTTTACAGTCTTGGGCAGAAGCATTTTACATTTAATATCTAGAAGCGTCGCCGCCATGACCAGAAATTCACTCATAATATTCAGGTCTGCTTGTTCCATCGCCCGAATGTATTCCATGTATTGATTGGTGATCTCTACAATTGGTATGTCATAAATGTCAACTTTGTTTTTATCAATCAGATGAAGAAGAAGATCCAATGGACCTTCAAACACCTGTAATTTTACTGGAATCCCCATAGTTCACCTTTTATCTTTTCAGAGTTTCCTACCCATTATAGCGAACTTTTCTGGTTTTCACAAGTCATCAAATGTAATATGACAATTTCTGGCTCATTCAATAACCGAACATTTATCGTATGGCTACCCAGGCCCTTCGATACGGCGATATAAGAATCGCCTTCTCTGGTGAGCTCTCCGGAATATCTGGGAAATAGAAATGTTTGCGGGGAAATGATGCCACCGATTCCCGGCAATCGGACAATACCGCCGTGCAAATGTCCGGAAACGCTCAGATCTGCTCCCCATGTTCGATAAGCTTCAAAAAAGGCCGGATTGTGCGCAATCAGAATCTGAAAACAGGAAGAGTCTGATGGTCCCAGAAAACGTATGATTTCCTGCGGTTTCAGTGTACGGTTTTTCGCTTTGCGATAATAGGAATTTGGGAGCGCCAGTCCGCTGATTCGGATGCGGCATTGATCAAACACAAGCTCTGTGGATTCATTCTCCAGGAACCGAACGCCATGGCGTTGCAGACGGACTTTGTATTCCTGAAAATGAGAGACATCACGCACCGAGTGTGTTGCATATTTTCCCGGATGTTCCAGGACTCGTTGTTCATGGTTCCCATAGCCGTAGTAGACGGGACAGATTTTAGGAAGCTGCTTTACAAGATCATAAGCAACTTCCCAGGATTCCCCTTTTTTTCCGACCAGCATATCACCGGCAATTAATATGAGGTCTGGATTAGCTCTACGGATGGCAGCCAAGAGGGTGTCATTCTTTTTTCCATATACACGATTGTGAAGATCACTCAACAAAATCACTTTCTTTTCTTGATGCAACCCGGTCAGTTTTTCGGAAGAGATTTTGTAATCTGTGATTCGAAACGTGTGAGTCTCCCGCACGATCTCCAAAAGCAGGAGAACGACGGACAGGAAAAAAAAGAACAGTATTGTCATCATTTGTCGTTCCCCTTCATAATTGCAATCCCAGAGCTGGTCCCCAGGCGTGTCGCCCCCGCTGCGATCAGTTCCTTTGCAAATGATGCATCACGCACGCCTCCGGAAGCCTTGACCCCCATCTCTTCCCCCACCGTTTCTCGCATCAGACGGATATCTTCTATGGTAGCACCCCCGGTCGAAAAACCGGTGGAGGTTTTCACAAAGGCCGCTCCGGCCTTTTTCGCAATCTTACATACTTTGATTTTTTCTGCATCGGTCAACAGACAGGTTTCCAGAATTACTTTGACGATTGCCCGATCTCCCGCCGCATCGACGACAGATCGGATATCTTCTTCCACATAATTCCAATCCAGACTCTTGACCATGCCTACGTGCACGACCATGTCGATTTCCGATGCGCCGTCAGCTACGGCAGTTCTCGTCTCGGCGGCTTTCGCTTCCGTCGACATGGCACCCAATGGAAACCCCACAGCGGCACAGACCTTTACCGGACTGTCTTTTAACGCCTGCGCACAATAGTATACAAAACTGGAATTGACACAGACGGAACAAAATCCATGTGTTTTTGCCTCCTCACAGAGCTGTTTGATTTGCGATTTCGTGGCTTCCGGTTTTAAAAATGTGTGTTCTATTCTCTGAGCTAAACTTTTCTCACTCATAAGATTCCTCTTTTCGATTTTCTTTTTATTCTACATGATTGGAAAAGAAAATTCAATCCCAAGCCAGCATACAGCATAGCCTGAAAACGTGGCTTTGAAAAAGAACTAGACTCTCAGTCGAAGGAATACTTTTTTCAGATAGTCCAGAAATCCGGCCGCTTTTATCGTTTGTGAGGCAAGAATATCGACGCTACCAATTTCTTTTCCATTGAGCTGGTAATGGAGCTGCCCAAGGACATCTCCCTTCTTTACTGGAGCGGAAATTTGTTTTTTCATTTCCTGATGGGAAGTGATTTCATTCAGGCTGGCTCCACTCAGATCCAGATAGGTGAACTGTTTGGCATATTCCAACGAAACGGTATCCTGTACGCCCCCGTTTATTTTCGCTTTCTTCAATGCCGGCGGATTTGGATCTTGGTACAACTGGCATTTTCCAAACCCATAATTTAAAAGGGCTGTGGCATCCCGAAAACGTTCTTTGGAATTCTCTGCCGCCATTATGACAGCAATCAGTTCGATACCATTCTTTTCTGCGGTGGCGGATACACAGAATTTAGCGTTTCCGGTAGAGCCGGTTTTTAGCCCAGTCGTATACTCATACTGGCGCACCAACTTATTGGTGTTGGTAAGTCCGAATTCGGAGCTTCCTTTCTTTGTCGTGTGTGTGATATTTTCCATCCAGATCATGGAATAGTCATGAATCTGCGGATACTTGGTAATCAATTCCCGTGACATCCGTGCAATATCGTGCGCGGTCGTCACGTGTCCATCCGTGTCCAGACCATTACAATTCACGAAATGGGTGCCGGTCATTCCCAAGCCCTTTGCCCGTTCGTTCATCTGATTCACAAATTCTTCTTCACTGCCAGCTATGTATTCTGCCATCGCCACACAGGCGCCGTATCAAAATGGGAGTCCTCGGTACATACATTTTTGAATTTATAAAAGATACGGATGGAATAGTCCGCATTCACCTCGATTCGTTCGATAAATTCGAGAACAATCTCTCTTGTGAGTTCCGTCACCCCCACATAATGTTTAAACTGTTCTATCCATTCGTCAGATGCGATCTTTCGTCTATTCTGTTCCTGCATCCGATCTCGCAGCGTATTTAATTGTTCTTTCAGACGTTTAATCTCCGTTTCAAACTCTCTTGTGTAAGACAAGTATTCTTCTTTCGAGAGAACTTCATCGAGATAATTCTGATAAGTTTTCTTACGATAGCCCTCTTTCTGTAAGAGTTCCTTTTTAAGTTGGCATGTTTGGAGTTCAAAAGTTTTCAAAGTAGAGTTTACAGATTCTATTTCATTCAGACGACAAAGATCCTTCGGTGTCAGGATGTTTCGCGCCTCCTGTTGAATGGAGTGCAGCACGATTTTTTCTAGCTGGTCTTGGCTGATGGCATGGCTGGGACACATGTTTCGACCCTGTGTCTTATATGTTTTACAACAGTACCCAATACATTTTTGCTCTCCCCTGCGGGTATATCGCCTTACCATGCTGTGTTTACAGTCTGCACAGAAAAGAATTCCGGAAAATAAAGAGGATGTTCCTCTGGACTTCACTTCCTTTGTGCGTATTTGTTGTCTGGCCTGTACCCTTTGAAAAGTATCTGAATCAATGATTGGAGCATGTGTGTGTTCCACACGAATCCACCGTTCTTTCGGCTGTTTGATCTGCTTTTTGTCTTTGTAGGAAATACGATTGGATTTGTTCTGTACGGTATTTCCGATGTATACTTCATTGTTCAGTATGGTGTGTATCGTCTGGTAAGACCAGACTCCTGTAGTTTCTCGTTCATGGGAATTATGATAGCGTATACCAAGGACTTCTCTTTTATATTTGGTGGGAATTAAGATACCATCTTCGGTGAGAATTCTGCCGATTTTGGCTTTTCCATTTCCGGCAAGATAGAGGCGGTAGATTCTTCGGACCACATCTGCAGCGTAGTCGTCGATAAGCAGATGATTATGATTTTCGGGGTCTTTCACATATCCATAAGGACAAGAAGCCCCCAGGTACTGGCCATCTTTCATCTTTGCATGAAAGGCACTGCGGATATTTGCAGATAAGTCTTCACAGTACCATTCATTTACCAGACCGTTCACTTGGCGGGCTTTTTTATTGCCGGTATTCGCGGTATCTGTCCCATCTGCAACCCCAATGAAACGAATACCGCGCTGCGAAAAATCATGATGTAAATATTTTTCGATATGTTCCATATTTCTCGAGAATCGGGACTGTGATTTGGCAATAATCGTGTCAAATGTCCCCTTCCTGGAATCTGCCAGCATTCTCTCAAAATCCGGTCTGGTGTCAAACAGGCCACTTTCGTCATCATCCGAATAGATCTCTACAATCTGGTAATGATGTTGTAACGCATAATCCGTCAGCAGAAGACGTTGATTCTGAATGCTGGCGCTCGCATCGCCTTCTTTTAGTTTATCTCTATCTTCTTTGGACAGACGCAGATACAGAACGGCTCTCCTTGGTTTATCCTGATTTTGTGCCAATAAGATCCCTCATTCTTTCCGTATTTTTATGACCGCCTCCATACAGTCCACCAAATTTTTCGTACCGTAAATTACCTGAGCAATGGTTAAGGGAGCTTCAGGTTTTCTTTTCGATGTTTGGTCCTCTTTTCTGGAATTGTTTTCGGTCATAAATCACGTCTTTTTTTATTAGCCTATGTCAGATACCGATATTTTATCCCACTTCTTCTGTGATAGGTGTCTGAATGCGCTCGATCAGATATGATTTTTCCCGAAGCATTTTTTCGATACCATCCAGCGTCTCCTGATCCTCGGCCTCGACCGTGTGATAATGGTAGTTTGAGGTGATATTTTTCAGAGGACTGGATTTTCCCAGTTTGATATCCTCAATAAAATCCATCACCTTTTTCCGAGAATTGATGCCAAGACGGGCTTCCAGATGGCCGTAAACACGATGATTAACCATAACGTTCACAACAGTTCCACCTAAATCTACAATGGAGAGCAGTTCGTCTTCCATTTGCTCGTCCGAATGGCTGACTTTAAAGATTCTTGTCACCACATGTGGTGCATTGATGATATATCCCCTGTTTGTGGATAGAATGTCATAGCCGGTCTCCCGTATCAGTGCGATATCCTGTACAATGACCTGGCGGCTCACATGACAGGATTCTGCCAGTTCCTTTCCAGAAACCGGAGACTTACTTTCGCAGATGGTATTGATAATTTTCTGCCGCCGTTCCTGTTTTGTCATAACGTCCCTCCTCACAATAAATAGGAATCAGATGGTATGAAGATTTTTTAGAGAAATATCCAGAATCGGGGCAGAATGTGTCAATGCTCCGCTGGAAATATAATCCACACCGAGGGAGGTCAGGTGCTCAATATTTTCCTTTGTGACGTTGCCGGAACATTCTGTCTCTGCCCGACCGTCAATCAGTAAAATCGCCTGACGCATTTCTTCCAATGACATATTGTCCAGCATGATGATGTCCGCTCCCGCTTCCACGGCTTCCCGAACCATCTCCAGATTTTCGGTTTCCACCTCAATCTTGCGAACGAAAGGTGCGTATTCTTTTGCCAGTTCTATGGCGCGTTTTACACTGCCCGCAGCGCCAATATGGTTGTCCTTTAAGAGCACACCGTCCGATAAATTGTACCGGTGATTATATCCTCCGCCCACACGGACCGCATATTTCTCGAAGATACGCATGTTGGGTGTGGTTTTTCGGGTATCCAAAAGCTTGGTCTTACTTCCTTTCAAAAGAGCAACAACACAATGGGTGTATGTTGCGATTCCGCTCATTCTCTGCAAGAAGTTTAGCGCCACGCGTTCTCCGGAAAGGAGTGCGCGGATGTCCCCTCTCACAAGGCCCATCTGCTCTCCGTTTGTCACAGGATCTCCGTCTTTGCAGTAGCAGGTAACCTCCACATGATCATCCAACAGTTCAAAGACTCTGCGAAACACCTCCATCCCTGCTACAATGCCGTCCTGTTTGCAGATGAGCGAAACCTCACCGATCACTGCCTCTTTTATCACAGAATTTGTAGTGACATCTTCACTGGATATATCTTCTTTCAACGCTTCCAGAATCAAATGATCCGCCTGTAAGCGCATAGTAATTTCATTCATAACTTTCTCTCTCCTTTTCGATCTTTTTTGCCGCCCTTTTTGCAAACACCAAGCTTTCTAATAGTGAATTACTTGCCAGTCGATTGGCGCCGTGTACGCCATTGCAGCTAGTCTCCCCCACCGCATATAGATGGTCCATAGAAGTTTTACTATCCTTGTCCACCCAAATGCCGCCCATAAAATAGTGCTGTGCCGGGACGACCGGGATGCATTCGCGGGTAACATCATACCCTTCTTCCAGGCAGCGTCTGTAGATATTGGGAAAATGATTCAGAATCACGTTCCGGTCTATGGTTTGCATAGACAGCCATACATGGTTTGACCCTTCCATTATCATCTGTTCCTGAATCGCTTTTGTTACGACATCCCGAGGGAGCAATTCATTGACAA
The DNA here is from genome assembly GCA_022790755.1 of Hespellia sp. GTDB lineage: Bacteria > Bacillota > Clostridia > Lachnospirales > Lachnospiraceae > Mediterraneibacter_A. Next base: position 55,601 of record JAAVXR010000061.1, read on the forward strand.
AGCGTTCTTTTTTTTGATTATACAACAGTGCACCTTCCCCTCGGACCGACTCTGAGATCAAAAACCGTCTTCCTGGTTTCTGTGAGTATAAGGTTGTCGGATGAAATTGTACGTAATCCAGATGTTCCAGTCGGATCTGATGTCGCCTGGCAATTTCCAGGGCGTCTCCGGTTAAGTGTGGAAAATTGGTGGAATGTTTGTAACGTCCGCCGATTCCTCCGCTTGCAAATACGGTATGAGACGCCGAAATCTGTATGATATTCTGATCCAAAGTCCGAGCCACAATTCCACGGCATATTCCGTTCTCTTCCAGGATATCTGTCATCTCCATATATTCATGGATCTCTACATTGGGAAGCTGTTTCACTCTCTCCAGAAGTTTACTGGTGATTTCTCTTCCAGTGATATCTTTGTGAAACAAAATTCGAGGTCTGGAGTGAGCTCCTTCTCTCGTGTAAGAAAATTCCCCATTCTTTTTGGCAAAGTCCACACCATACTCTACCAGATCCCGGATGACTTCCTGAGAACTGCGGATCATAATTTCCACGGATTCCTTACGATTTTCATAGTGTCCGGCACGCATCGTGTCTTCAAAATAACCATCATAATCGGCTTCATCACGCAAGACACAGATTCCCCCCTGTGCGAGAAAAGAATCACTGCTTTCTATATCGGATTTTGTAATCATGACGATCTTTATATTACGGGGGAGATTCAGAGCCGTAAACAATCCCCCCACACCGGTTCCGACGATGACCACATCCGTCTTTTTCTCCATCTGCCTATCCTCCACGGTCATCTTGCCAGTTCCAGCATTCGCTCCAGGGAGAGCTTCGATTGTTCCCTGAGCTGTGTATCTATATGTACCTCGCCATCTCCGCTCTCCAACACACGAAGAATTTTTTCGAGTGTTATGGTTTTCATGTCCGGGCATATGGGAATCGTTTCTGTAAAATAGAACTGTTTGTCCGGGTTTCTTTTCCGAAGTTCGTATGCCACCCCTTCCTCCGTACAGATAATAAACTCCTTGCAGGAGCTTTCTGCAGCGTATTTCAGGATGCCAGACGTACTTCCCACATAGTCAGCCAGGTCCAGAACAGACGCAGGACATTCCGGGTGAGCGAGTACCTGTGCCGCCGGGTGTTCGGCCATTGTACTGCGAATCTCTTTTTCTTGCATGCGATCATGCGTCGGGCAGTACCCATCGTTGTATATAAAATGTTTTTCCGGCACCTGCTCAGCGATAAAATGTGCCAGGTTTTTGTCCGGTATAAAGAAAATGTTCTGGTTTGGAAGTGCTTTTACAATCTTCAAGGCGTTGGCAGATGTCACACAGACATCAGAGTGTCTCTTCAGTTCCGCTGTCGAATTGATATAACAGACCACAGCCAAATCTTGATATTTTTCCCGCATTTCCTGGATCATCGCTGCGTCTGCCATATGCGCCATCGGACAGTCTGCCTCCCGATCTGGCATCAGTATCGTCTTGTCCGGATTCAATATTTTGGCACTTTCTCCCATAAAAGAAACCCCGCAGAACACAATGGTTTGTTCCTTTAATTCGGTCGCAATTTTACTCAAGTAATAAGAATCTCCAATGTAATCTGCGATCTCCTGCACTTCTGGTCTAACATAATAATGTGCGAGGATGACGGCGTTTTTTTCTTTTTTTAATGATTGTATTTCTTCTGTGATCGTCATCTCCTGCTATCCTCCCGTTGGTTATCTCTTAAATGCCTGATCATTTGGAAAAGGGTGAGATGTATTTTGAACTTTATTTTGCCCTTTTCCGCACGGACAGTATAGCACATAAATATACAGATGACAAGACAGATAAAATCTATAATTTAATAACCGTATAGCTCACATGATTTACAAGACCTGTGATGGGACTGATTTGATTTCCCCCAAACGGAGAAGAATGCCAGAATCTATCTTCATTGGATTTGTCTCCCCAAAATATTCCGACATGATGCGTATCGCTTATTCCTTGCTTTCCTCCATCGTTTTCATTCCAAATCCATATAATATCGCCTTTTTCCAAAATACCGGACTGAAGCATTGCCGATTTATTTCGAAAGTCGTAGGATGGGACCTGTCCTGAATGAATTCGAACCCAACTCACCCATCCGCCGGCGCAGTTAGGTGCTCCCTGCCAACAGGGGATTTCATTCGGATTCGCTCCCGCCTGGTAGAAAGCATACCATATAAACCCAGTACAGTTCAGTCCTACAGAACCATTGTACCATGGATCACCGTTTGGCGAACGGGCGTCTCTTATATCATCGTAGTTTGTTCCAAGATAGAAATCATCGTTCTCATGCGATCTAAGGTTAAGAACAAATGTATTTGCGGATATTCCCAGCACATTTGAGATTCCTTTGTTTGTCCGTATTTGGGGTGTATCCTGAAAATATCTGTCCGTACTTCCCGGAGCTTTGCTTCCTTTTGGGAGAATGAGAATTCTCAACGCCTGCATTTTATAGTTGATACCGGTTGTTCCGGCAGCCTGGCCATTC
>JAAVXR010000062.1 GCA_022790755.1 Hespellia sp.
CAATGCGCCGTCCATGGCGCAGATCGGGCTTTCGTCGGCATCCTTGCCGCCGAATTGCTGTGGCTTGGCAGAACATGAAGAAGCACTAAGCTCCTGCGCAGTCACAATTCCGAATACATTTTGTGCAATTTGCCAGGTATACTCTGAGAAAATAGCTTGTGACTTCCCGAATCTTTTTAGTGACGCCAAGAACGTGGTATGAGAGGTAGAGGGAAAGTTTGCCGGGAGGTATATATTCAGGGATGTCAAATGATTTTGACGTAAGAAAAGGCCGGATGTGAAAGTTTTTTGGTGGACAATCGTGTACATATATGGAAGGATGAGAGCGAAAGGAGAAGTTAGAGATATGAACATTGGATCCATGTTGAAAAATGCCAGGATAAGATCGGGATTGACGCAGGAACGAGTGGCGGAGGAATTGCTGGTTTCTCGGCAGACGATCTCGAACTGGGAAAATGAAAAGACGTATCCGGACATCATGAGTGTGATCAAATTGAGTGATTTGTATGAGATCAGTCTGGATGAACTGTTGAAGGGAGATGAAAAGATGATGAAGCATTTGAACGAAAGTACGGATGTTGTAAAAAGTAATCGGAACTTAATGATAGCTATTTTGGTAAATATCGTGGTTGTGGTTGGTATTGTGATATTTAATAGTGTGATCTCGGAGAATATCTATTTCATTGCCGGGGTTCTGATATTTGCTATTTTTAGCGCATTGATATTGTTTTACCAGATCATAAGCAGATTTTAGTCAGGAGGTTTATTACTATGAAGTGGCAAAGGTTGTTATTTTTGGCGATTGCGTTGATTGGCGGACTGAATTCCGTATATCAGATATATCGTATGACAGAAATTGACGCAAGAGCAAGAGGATTAAAACATCCGAAATTCTGGGGTCTGTTCGCGATCAGCGGACAGGGAGGAGAAGGAATATTGCTCTATTTGTTAGGAAGAAGAAAATTTGTATCCGTGATATCGGAAAAAGACCAAAGAGAAATAGAGTCCAGAAAAAAGAAAACGGGTGTTGGCCTGCTGTTTTTGGCGGTTGGGGCAGTGGGAATGGTACTGTGTATTGTGTTCTATATATAAAATCAAAAATTACTATTGCAATATACCCTTATGGGGTATATAATTGTAATAGATTTCAGACAGGAGGAACATAATATTATGGAAGAGATCAGTCAATGCTGTCATCAGACAAAAGAACGTTCCGAGAAAGAATATAAAGATCTGATTCATCGTCTGAATCGAATTGAGGGACAGGTGCGCGGTATCAGACGTATGGTGGAAAATGACGTGTATTGTACAGATATTCTGGTGCAAGTTTCTGCAGTCAATGCCGCCTTGAATAGCTTTAATAAAGTGTTGTTGGCCAATCATATCCGGACTTGTGTTGCAGAAGGGATTCGAGAAGGGAAAGATGAAAAGGTGGATGAATTGGTTGAGACACTTCAGAAATTAATGAAATGATAGACCTGTTTGTACTATGAAACGTGCACAGAATGGAGGAAGAGGAGATTATGGAACAATATCATGTGACGGGTATGAGTTGTGCGGCCTGCAGTGCTCGTGTGGAGAAGGCGGTGGCCGGTGTGGCGGGGGTAGAATCCTGTTCGGTCAGTCTTTTGACCAATTCTATGGGCGTAGAAGGGGCAGCGTCGTCCATAGATATTATCGCTGCAGTGGAAGAAGCGGGATATGGCGCATCCTTGAAAACAACCGAAAAGGCAAAAGAAGCAGGGGTGTCATCGGAAGAGAGTGATTTCCTGAAGGATAGGGAAACTCCGATTTTAAAGCAGCGCCTGATCGCTTCACTGCTTTTTTTGATTCCACTGATGTATGTTTCAATGGGACATATGATGTGGAACTGGCCGGTTCCATCTTTTATAGAAGGCAATCATGTAGCGATGGGGCTGGTGCAGTTAATACTGACAGGGATTATCATGGTGGTGAATCAGAAGTTTTTTGTCAGTGGTTTGAAAGGGATCTTGCATCGAGCGCCCAATATGGATACGCTGGTTGCGCTGGGAGCGGGGGCATCTTTTGTGTACAGTACTTATGCATTGTTTGCGATGACAGATGCACAGATGCGCGGAGACATGCAGGCGGTAATGTCCTATATGCACGAGTTTTATTTTGAATCTGCGGCCATGATTCTGACCCTGATAACGGTGGGCAAGATGCTGGAGGCGCGTTCGAAAGGGCGAACGACAGATGCGCTCAAGAGTCTGATGAAGTTGGCGCCGAAGACAGCGGTGGTTCTGAAAAACGGTGTGGAGACGGAAGTACCTGTGGATCAGGTGAAAAAGAACGATGTATTTATCGTAAGACCCGGGGAAAATATACCGGTAGATGGGATTGTGTTGGAAGGAAGCAGCGCGGTCAATGAATCGGCGTTAACGGGAGAGAGTATTCCGGTGGATAAGGCAGAAGGAGATTTGGTATCTGCGGCGACGCTGAATCAATCCGGGTTCTTGAAATGTGAGGCGTCGAGAGTCGGGGAGGACACGACATTATCTCAGATTATTCAGATGGTCAGCGATGCAGCGGCGACAAAGGCGCCGATAGCTAAAGTGGCGGATAGAGTGTCCGGTGTATTTGTGCCGACGGTGATTGCGATTGCAGCGGTAACATTTCTGGTTTGGATGTTGGCCGGACAAAGCATTGGATTTGCCATTGCCAGAGGAGTATCGGTATTGGTGATCAGTTGCCCATGTGCGTTAGGTCTGGCGACACCGGTTGCGATCATGGTTGGAAATGGCATGGGTGCGAAAAATGGTATCATGTTTAAAACGGCGGTGTCGCTGGAGGAAACCGGAAAGGTGAAGGTGGTTGCTCTGGATAAGACGGGAACCATCACCAGTGGAATGCCAAAAGTGACGGATGTGATACCAGGGGATGGAATTACAGAGCGGGAGTTGTTGGAACAGGCTTTTGCGTTGGAAAAGAAAAGTGAGCATCCGTTGGCGGGAGCAATTTTGCAACGGGCGGAGGAAGAAGGGCTTGTGGCGCAGGAAGTCTCTGATTTTAAAGCTGTTCCGGGAAATGGATTGTCCGCAAAGCTGGGGGAAGATCTTCTGGCGGGAGGGAATCTGCAGTTTATCGAACAGAGTGCAAAAGTACCGTCAGCAATGAAAGAAAAGGCAGAAATGTTATCCTCAGAAGGAAAGACGCCTTTGTTCTTCGGCAGGAATGGGAAAATGATCGGAATCATTGCAGTGGCTGATGTGATCAAGAAGGATAGTCCGCAGGCGATCAAAGAGTTAAAAGACATGGGAATCCACGTGGTTATGCTGACCGGGGATAATGAACGCACCGCACAGGCAATCGGGAGGCAAGCCGGTGTGAGTGAAGTGATCGCCGGAGTGCTGCCCGATGGAAAAGAAAACGTCATCCGCTCTTTGAAGGAAAAAGGAAAAGTGGCAATGGTGGGGGACGGTATCAATGATGCGCCGGCGTTGACCCGTGCGGACATGGGGATTGCGATTGGCGCGGGGACGGATATTGCGATTGATGCGGCAGACATTGTATTGATGAAGAGCCGTCTGAGAGATGTGCCGGCGGCGATACGTCTGAGCCGGGCAACCTTGAAAAATATTCATGAGAATCTGTTTTGGGCATTTTTCTACAATGTCATTGGAATACCGCTTGCAGCGGGTGTGTGGTATCCGTTGCTTGGTTGGAAACTGAACCCGATGTTTGGCGCTGCGGCAATGAGTTTATCCAGTTTTTGCGTCGTGACTAATGCGTTGCGGCTGAACTGGCTGAACATGTATCCGAATGGGAAATCTGTGCCAGACGATAGCAAACAGGGGACGACACAAAAAAAGACAGAAGAGAAAAGGTTCGATGCAGAGGAAGAAAACCTGCTCAAAGAAAAGAAAGAAATGACAAACAATGAAAAGGAGGAAACAACCATGGAAAAAACAATGAAAATCGAGGGAATGATGTGTGAACATTGTGAGGCAAGAGTAAAAAAAGTGCTGGAAGCCCTGGAAGGTGTGGGCGCGGCGGCGGTCAGTCATAAAGACGGGACGGCAGTCGTTACACTGACTGCAGAGGTGGCGGATGATTTGCTACAAAGTACGGTGGAAGCGCAGGATTATAAAGTGCTGGAAATTCGATGAAAAGACCGGAAAAAGAAGGCTCTGATTTCTTGTGAAAAATGACATTTTGTGGTAGAATACTAAAGACATTGGCAGAGGAGAGGGAATCAAATTTATGAAGCCGATTGCACATATATGCAGCGATTTTCCAATGAAGTTTGGGATTCCTCGTCAGAGCGGACTGGCAGATGCAAAAGCCAGAATCGTATTTGAGCCGGAATATCGGGTCAAAGAAGCGTTTCGCGGACTGGAATGTTTTTCACATATCTGGCTGATCTGGAATTTTTCAGAAGTTGAGCAAGAAAAGTGGAACCCTACGGTGCGTCCGCCCCGACTCGGTGGAAATATGCGGGTGGGCGTATTCGCGTCCCGTTCTCCGTTTCGCCCCAACCCGATTGGATTGTCCAGTGTCAGATTAGAAAAAATAGAAACCGATGCAAAGGACGGACCGATTTTGGTGGTAACAGGAGCTGATCTCATGGATGGCACCCCAATTTATGATATCAAACCATATCTTCCGTATACAGATTGTCATCCACAAGCGAAGTATGGTTTTGCTGATCCTATGAATAGGAAACCTCTTACAGTCCAAATTCCGGAAAGATTTGCAAGAATGCTTTCCGAAGAACAACGAAAGGTCTTGTATCAACTGCTTGCGCAGGACCCGCGTCCGTCTTATCAGAACGATCCACAGCGTGTTTATGGGATGGAGTATGCGCAGTGGGAGATCAAGTTCCAGGTGGATCAGGAGACTCTTTGTGTGTGTCAGGTAGAGCGCAGGCGTGATTCGAGAGAGGCGCACAGAAATGAAAGGGATAGTTCCCTTTGGGGAATAGGAGGAAAGATTATGGCAAATGCAACATTAGTAATTATGGCAGCGGGAATCGGAAGCCGTTTTGGTGGAGGAATCAAGCAGTTGGAGGCTATGGGGCCGAATGGGGAGATTATCATGGATTATTCGATCTATGATGCGAAAGAAGCAGGATTTGACAAGGTTGTGTTTGTCATCCGCAAGGATCTTGAAAAAGATTTCAAAGAGGTAATTGGGGATCGAATCGGGAAAGTGATTGATGTTGATTATGCCTATCAGGAGTTGGATGATATCCCGGAGAAATATCGCGATCGTTTTCAGGGAAGAACGAAGCCCTGGGGAACTGGACAGGCGATTCTGTGTTGTAAAGACCTGGTCAAAGAACCGTTCTTGGTAATCAATGCAGATGATTATTATGGAAAAGAGGCTTATGTGGAGGCCTATCGTTATCTGAAAGAAGAACGTTCTCACGCAGAGAAGATGCAGATTGGGATGGTAGGATTCGTTCTGGGAAATACGCTGAGTGATAATGGTTCTGTTACCCGCGGAGTCTGTAAAGTGGATGCAAATCGCATGCTGACGGATATTGTGGAAACTTCCAATATTGTCAAAACTGCAGATGGAGCAGCTGTGGAGACAGAAGGTATACAGAAACCATTGGATGTAAATTCTCCGGTATCCATGAATATGTGGGCGCTGTATCCAGAAATTTTCCAGGTGCTTGAGACAGAGTTTGAAGAATTTTTGTGTCGAGTGCCAGAGGGGAATCTCAAGGCAGAGTATTTGTTGCCTACGATCATCGGTGATCTGCTTGCCGCAGGTAAAGTGGATGTGACGGTGTTAACATCCAATGATAAGTGGTTTGGAGTGACTTATAAAGAAGATAAAGAAACCGTAGTTGCTGCGATTCGAGAACTGCTGGAAAAGGGAATGTACCCGAATATGTAGAAAGAAACTAGAAGTTGAAAGGCCCCCGCTGCATGGTAAATCTGCAATGGGGGTTTTCCAATAGGCGCTCAATAAATAATAGACGCGGCGAGTGTATGTATGGTATGATAAAAAACATATATAAATTATAATGAGGAAGTGACAGCGTGTTAGTTGTAGAACATTTATCATATGATGTGACGGAAGAGGGGAAACAGTCGGAGATTTTATCCGATGTCAGTTTTTCGGTGGAAGAAGGAGAGATGTTGGTAATTACAGGTCCAAACGGGGGCGGAAAATCCACGTTGGCCAAGCTTCTGATGGGGATCAATCAGCCGACAGAAGGTCGCATTCTGCTGAGTGGACAAGATATCACAGGATTATCCATTGATGAGAGGGCGAAGGCGGGGATAGGATTTGCGTTCCAACAGCCTCCTAGATTTAAAGGAATGACAGTCAGACGGCTCCTGTCACTTGCGGCGGGAGAGACATTGTCGGAGGATAGATGCTGTGATCTCCTGAGCAGTGTCGGACTCTGTGCACAGGAATATATCAATCGGGAGGCGGACGCCACCTTATCAGGCGGCGAGATGAAACGGATTGAGATAGCAACGGTTCTGGCCAGACCACATCAGATCAGTATTTTTGATGAACCCGAAGCGGGAATTGATCTATGGAGTTTTTCCATGCTGATGAAACGTTTTGAGCAGCTTCATCAGGAGAAGCGATCCAGTATGCTTTTGATTTCACATCAGGAGCGGATCATCGAGATGGCAGATCAGATCATGATCATTTCTGACGGAAAAGTGGAGGCAAAGGGAGATGCGGATGAGATGATGCCACGTCTTTTTGGAGAACAACAGGGAGACTGTCTTTGCAAGCAGAATGGAGGCGGGTATTGTAATGCTTGAGAATGTGAACAAAAATGATACCGGCATCGCCCGGTTGGATCAAGTGACGGAACATGTGCTGAGCGTGATCGACGAGATGGGGTTTCGCCAGGAGGGGGCATTTAATCTCCGGTTGAACGGTATGGCGGTGTGTCACGGGGATAGCAGGCATATCCAGATCGTGAAGAAGGAGGATAAGCCTGGAATTGACGTGTTGATCAGTAAGGATGCGAAAAATGAACAGGTGCATATCCCTGTTGTGTTGACCGAAGAAGGGGTGGATGTCGTATATAATGACTTTTATGTGGAGGAAGGTGCGGACGTTACGATTGTGGCGGGCTGTGGAATACATGGAGAAGGTTGCAGCGAGAGCCGTCACGACGGAATTCATACCTTTCATGTAGCAAAAAGTGCAAATGTCCGCTATGTGGAGAACCATTATGCCGAGGGAAACGGCAGCGGGCAGAAAGTGTTAAATCCTGTCACTAAAATCTATGTTGGAGAGGATGCGGTGTTTACGTTGGAGACTGCACAGATTAAAGGCGTGGATGCTACAAAGCGGGAGACATATGTCGAGCTGGAGAAGAATGCAAAACTATTTGTGACGGAAAAATTGATGACGCACGATACACAGACAGCCATCTCGAATATGGATGTAAAACTCAAAGGAGCAGGCAGCTCCGCGCGGATTATTTCTCGATCAGTGGCGAAAGGGACTTCCAATCAAGTGTTTCATCCAAAAGCGATTGGGGAAAATCTGTGTCATGCGCATGTACAATGTGATTCCATTATTATGGACCATGCGGAAATCAGTTCCATACCGGAAATTAATGCAAAACACGTAGACGCACAGATTGTGCATGAGGCGGCGATCGGAAGAATCAACGATGAGCAGTTAATCAAGTTGCGTACGTTTGGACTGTCGGAGGAAGAAGCAGAATCTGTCATAATAGAAGACTTTCTTAAATGAACCTGCATGGCATCATCTATGGCCAATGTACGAATAAATCACAAATGAGAAGGAGAGAGTATTAAAATGGATGGTTCAATTTTTATTGGAACATGGTGGTCGTTGGTGCCGCCGCTTCTGGCAATTATACTTGCTTTTGTCACAAAAGAAGTATATAGTTCTTTGTTTATCGGAATTACTGTGGGGGCTCTGCTCTATACAGGATTTGCTCCGTGGGAGACGATCAATACCATTTTCGAGGTTATGAAAGAAAATATGAACTTGAATATTCTTATTTTCGACGTAATGCTTGGAATGATAATTGTGTTGATGGCAAAATCAGGTGGTTCGGCTGCTTATGGGAGATGGGCCGGGAAACGGATTCATTCCAAGAAACAAGCATCCCTTGCAACGATGGGACTTGGAGTGTTGATCTTTGTGGATGATTATTTCAACTGTCTGACGGTAGGCTCCGTGATGCGTCCGGTAACAGATCAGTATAAAGTATCCAGAGCAAAGCTTGCTTATCTGATTGATTCTACAGCGGCGCCTGTCTGTATCATCGCACCGATTTCAAGTTGGGCGGCTGCGGTGAACTCTTATGTTCCTGAGGATGCGGGGATTACAGGCTTTCAGCTATTTTTGCGGACAATCCCTTACAATTTGTATGCACTATTGACACTGACGATGGTCTTTTTGATCATTATGATGAGTTTTGACTTTGGTCAGATGAAAATACATGAGGCAAATGCGGCGAAAGGTGATCTGTTTACGAGTGGCGCGGAAGAATTTGAATCTGTCGAGGAAGAAAGTGCAAATGCTACTGGCGGAAGCGTGATGGATCTTGTGCTGCCGGTTCTGGTGTTGATTGTCACAGCGGTTGCCGGAATGATCTATACGGGATATCTGGGCGGCGCGACGAATGTCATTGATGCTTTTGCAGGATGTGACGCGGAAGTTAGTCTGATTTTTTCAACATTTGTTACCGTACTTTTTATGTTTGTACTGTATCTCCCGAGAAAGGTTGTGACGTTTAAAGGGTTTATGGATGGATTCGTAGAAGGTTTCCGCCTGATGATTCCGGCGGTTGCGATTCTGATTTTTGCATGGACGCTGAAAGGGATGGGAGACGTACTTGGAATAGCAGCATTTGTAGGCGGAATTGTGGATGCGAATACTTCGGCAAATGTAATACTGCCTGCAATCATGTTTTTGGTTGCCATCTTTCTTGCCTTTTCTACCGGAACATCCTGGGGAACATTTGCAATTCTGGTTCCGATTGTTACGGCGATGTTCAATAATGGAAATAATCTGGAGATGATGATTATCGCAGTGTCAGCGGTGCTGGCGGGAGCTGTCTGCGGCGATCATGTTTCACCAATCTCTGATACAACGGTTATGTCCTCTGCGGGAGCACAAAGTAATCATATCAATCATGTCTCTACACAGATGCAATATGCGGCGGTCGTTGCGGTGGTCTGTTTCATTGGATATATTATTGCAGGCTTGACGCAGAGCTGGTGGATAACATTGGGAATTAGTCTGGTGATTCTGATTGCAATATTGTTCCTGTTAAAGAAGCGATCTGATCAGACAAAAATAGTCAGTGCAGGGGCGGTAAAGAATGGATAAGTTCATTACAGCACCTTATATTGATCAGAGTATACGATATCCTACCGGATGTGAAAGCGTGTCTTCCGTTATGCTGTTGCAGTATTTGGGCTATGGGATAACGGTCGATCAGTTTATTGACCAGTATCTGGAAATGAAAAAGGTGGAAGAAAAGGATGGAGAATTGTATGGGCCAAATCCGAGGGAGTGTTTTGCGGGAAGTCCTTATGAGGAAGATGCGTTTGGGTGTTACGCACCGGTGATCTGTCAATCTCTTCGAAAAATAATCGGAGAAGACTATGAAGTGATAGATGAGACCGGGAAGTCGATATCCGAACTGCTCCAAACATATATTGATTCTGGTATGCCGGTTATTTTCTGGGCTTGTATCAATATGAGGCAGCCGGTTATCGGGCCATCCTGGAAATTGTGGGATTCCGGGGAGGAATTCACATGGATTTCCAACGAGCACTGTATGCTTCTGGTGGGATATGATGAAGGTAAGTATTATTTTAATGATCCCTATGAAAATCATGGTGTGGTTGGATATGACAGGGAAGTTGTGGAAGATCGGTATGTGGCTCAGCATATGCAGGCGGTGGGGATAAAAAAGCGTTGAAATGATCGGCGTACAAAATAAGGGGTAAAGGAGAAAAGAAAAATGAATGAAATGATGAATCAATTGCAGTCGTTGAAATTGGAGAATGCTTTTGAATGGATTGCAGGCAGTGGGGAGAAGGCCTTGCAGATGAATATGACAATGGCGATCATACTTGTGGTTGCAGCGTTGCTTATTTGCTTTTTAGGATTAAAGTTATTGCGGGTGTGGTCTGCGCTGGCTGGACTTGGGACAGGTTTTCTGGTCGGTGGATTTGCTGGAATGCAGTTTACTGGCAATCCGTTGATTTCTATGATTATTGGGCTGGTTCTCGGAGTTGGTCTTGGCGCACTGTTGGCATGGTGGTTAAGAGGCGGTGCTTTTTTGACGGCATTTCTTTTGACGTGTAGTATCGCAATCTGGTTTGTGAAGCCAGATTCTCAGGTGAAGCTGGTGATCTGTCTGGTGATTGGACTTGTTCTGTCTATTCTTGCGGAAGTAATTATGGCACCTGTTATCATACTGCTTTCCGGTCTGCAGGGCGGTACGATACTTTTGTCGGCGATTCCGGCGTTGCAGGTGATTCCGGGAAATAATAAAAGTATCATTTACGTCATAGCTGGAGTGTTGACGGTACTTGGTATCTTTGTACAATTTGCATTGGAATTTAAACGCAAAGTAAAACAGAATGTTGCGCAGGCCAACAAAATACGGGCGACAGAATCGACAGAAAATGATGTGGACCGTGCAAGACAGATGATTGACGATCTAGATGGACTGGAAGATATTGATCATAGTGTTGAATATGAGGATGATGACGAATACTATGAGGAAGACGACGAATATTATGAAGATGGCGAAGAATATGAGGTAGAAAAGGAACGCGCATATTTATACGACGAGGAGAAAAGCGCCCGGAAAGCAGTAAAGAAGAACAAAAAAGAAACCAAGAAAAACGCAAAGAAAAACAAAAAGAAATCTGCAGAAGACGATGATATTATATTTATAGATCTGTGATGTGCATTCTGCTTGAAAAAATTTGAAGGGAGATTTGCGTATGAAGATCGATATGCACTGTCATATAAAAGAAGGCTCTGTGGATAGTCGAGTGAGCCTGGAAGAATACATCGCATTGTTAAAGGAAAAAGGATTTCAGGGTATGGTGATTACGGATCATGATACGTATGAGGGATACCGTTACTGGAAAGATCACATCAAAGGAAAGTTACACGAAGATTTTGTGGTACTCAAAGGGATTGAATACGATACGAGGGACGCGGGGCATATTCTTGTGATTATGCCGGAAGGCGTTAAGATGCGACTTTTGGAGATGCGTGGAATGAAGGCATCGGTTCTGATTGACCTGGTCCATCGAAACGGCGGTATATTGGGACCTGCACATCCTTGCGGGGAAAAGTATATGAGTTTTGCGCACACGAAACGATACTATGAATCCCCGGAACTGATCAAACGGTTTGACTTTATTGAGGCGTTCAATGCTTGCGAATCGGAAGAGTCGAATGCAGGAGCGCTGAAACTCGCGGAGAAATACGGCAAGATTAAGACTGGTGGCAGTGATTCTCACAAACCGGACTGTGTGGGACTGGGGTATACAATTCTGCCAGAACCGGTCACCTGCGAGACGGAACTGATTTCGATGATACATCGTAAAGTTCCATTGGAAACGGGAGGTACTTTGTACAGAAAAACGACCAAGGAGAGGGTCGGCAAGATCAATAAATTGTTGGTGTATTCTTTCTGGGTGTATAACAAAAGCGGCGAATTGTTAAAGCGTTCCAGGAGAAATAAAAAAATGGCGGTTGAGAATCCAATCGACCCCATTGATCCAATCGAGATGTATTATACCGGAACGGCGCTGCAAAAATATAATTGAAGAGAGAATTGTTGTCGAAAGAAAATGTATGTGAAGTAAAGGAGGAGTTGAACGATATGGATTTACAGTTGTGTCTTACGGAGAAATTGAAAAAAGCTGTATCTGACAGTAGCAATGAAGAGTTGTATTTTGCACTTTTAGAGCTTGTGCAGGAGCTGGCACAGCAAAAGGAAGTTCAAAACGAGTCGAAGAAGAAGCTATATTATATTTCGGCAGAGTTTTTGATTGGAAAACTGTTGTCCAATAATATGATTAACCTTGGGATATATGACGAGGTGGAACAGATATTAAATGCGGCGGGAAAGAAAATCAGTGAGATTGAGGAAGTGGAACCGGAGCCGTCTCTTGGTAACGGAGGTCTTGGGAGGCTCGCGGCGTGTTTTCTGGATTCGATCGCCACACTTGGTCTGAATGGGGATGGCGTAGGATTAAACTATCATTTTGGCCTGTTCCAGCAGAAATTTGAGGATAATCTGCAGATGGAATGTAAGAATCCTTGGATTGAGGAGAAAGGCTGGCTTCAGAAAACAGAAGTCTCATATCCGGTATCTTTTAAAGGATTTACGCTGCAGTCCAGAATGTACGATATTTCGGTGACCGGTTATCAGAATCGTACCAATAAGCTACACCTGTTTGATGTGGAGACGGTGGATGAGAGCATTGTCAAAGAAGGAATTGATTTTGACAAAGAAGAAATCGCTAAAAATCTAACCTTGTTTTTATATCCAGATGACAGCGATGAGGAAGGTCGCCTGCTCAGAGTTTATCAGCAATATTTTATGGTGAGCAACGCGGCACAGTTGATTTTGGATGAATGCACGGCAAAGGGATGTACCCTGCATGATCTGCCGGAGTATGCGGTGATTCAGATCAACGACACGCATCCGACGATGGTGATACCAGAGCTCATTCGCCTTCTGGTTCAGCGAGGGTTGGAAATGGACGAGGCGATTGACGTGGTAAGTAAAACTTGTGCGTATACCAACCATACAATCCTTGCGGAAGCCTTGGAAAAATGGCCGATAAAATATTTGAAAAAAGCAGTTCCGCAGTTGGTTCCGATCATAGAAGTTTTGGATGACAAAGTGCGCAGGAAATATGAGGATGAGACAACGGCGATCATTGACAAAGAAGATCTGGTGCATATGGCGCACATTGATATCCACTATGGATTTAGCGTGAACGGGGTGGCGTCGCTTCACACAGACATTTTGAAAGAGACTGAGTTACACAATTTCTACAAATTATATCCAGAGAAATTCCAGAATAAGACGAATGGTATCACGTTCCGCAGATGGCTGATGCATTGTAATCCGAGATTGAATGCGCTGATTTCTTCTTTGATTGGAGATGCCTACAAAAAGGATGCTTCCCATTTGAAAGAACTGGTGAAGTTTCGGAAAGATGAGACGGTGCTGAAACAACTCTTGGAAATTAAAATGCAGAATAAGCAGGAACTGAAACGATATCTGAAGGAAACACAGGGCCTAGAATTGGACGAGAATTCTGTTTTTGATATTCAAATCAAACGATTGCACGAATACAAACGGCAGCAGTTAAACGCACTGTATGTGATACACAAGTATCTGGAGATTAAGGGCGGAAAATTGCCGAAGCGTCCGATTACCGTGATTTTTGGGGCGAAGGCGGCGCCTGCCTATGTGATTGCGAAGGATATCATTCATCTGATTTTATGTCTTCAGGAAATCATCAATCAGGACCCGGACGTCAATGCTTATCTGAAAGTGGTAATGGTAGAGAATTACAATATCACGAATGCGGAGAAATTGATTCCTGCCTGCGATATTTCGGAGCAGATTTCGCTGGCATCCAAAGAGGCGAGCGGCACCGGGAATATGAAATTTATGTTGAACGGCGCGGTGACATTGGGAACAGAGGATGGTGCGAATGTAGAGATTCACGAGCTGGTGGGAGATGACAATATCTATATCTTCGGGGAAACCAGTGACCAGGTGATCGCACATTATGCCAAGGCGGATTATGTTTCCAAAGAGTATTACAAAAAAGATCCGGATATTCAGGCGGCGGTTGATTTCATACTCAGCGATCAAATGTTGAAGGTGGGGAAGGAAAAGAACTTAAAGCGGTTACAGAAAGAATTGTTATCCAAAGACTGGTTTATGACATTCCCAGATTTTCAGGAATATGTCAAGACAAAGGAGCAAGCACTTGCAGACTACGAGAATCGTTTGGCCTGGGCGGAGAAAATGCTGGTCAATATCAGCCAGTCAGGCTATTTCTCTTCCGACCGTACAATCGAAGAATATAATCGGGACATCTGGAATCTGTAGATGATGGGAGGAATCATCAAAATGAGAGAAAGCGGCATATTGTTACCGATTTCGGCTTTGCCATCCAAGTATGGAATCGGTTGTTTTTCAAAAGAGGCTTATCAGTTTGTAGATTTTTTAAAGGCGGCGGGACAGAAAAAATGGCAGATCCTGCCGATGGGGCCGACCAGTTACGGGGATTCTCCATACCAGTCGTTTTCTACGTTTGCTGGGAATCCATACTTTATTGATTTGGATACATTGCGCAAGGAAAGGTATTTGACGAAGAAAGAATGCGAAGCCTATGATTTTGGAAGTCGAGAGGATCGGGTGGATTATGAGAAGTTGTATTTGCATCGGTTCTCATTGCTTCGGAAGGCATACTGTAGATTTCAGAAAAAACCAGAGAAGAAATACGAAGCATTTGTTCAGAAAAATGCGTTTTGGTTGGAAGACTATGGACTCTTTATGGCTTTGAAAAATCACTATCATGGTGCTGCATGGAAAGATTGGGACAAGGAGCTTCGAAGCCGGGAACCTTCCGCTTTGGAAAAGGCGAAAGCAGTATTTGCAAAGGAGATAGATTTTTATCGTTTCCAACAGTATATGTTCTATAAACAGTGGAAAAAGTTGCACCGTTATGCAAATAAAAATGGGATTCAGATCATAGGGGATTTGCCGATCTATGTGGCGTTTGACAGCGCAGATACGTGGGCTTCTCCGGAATTGTTTCAATTTACGGAGACGCATGAGCCGACGGCGGTTGCGGGGTGTCCGCCGGATGCATTTTCTAAGACGGGCCAACTGTGGGGGAATCCGCTTTATGATTGGAAATATCATAAAGAAACCGGATATGCGTGGTGGATTCGGCGTGTGAAGAGTGGATTGAAGATGTGCGACATGCTTCGAATTGATCATTTTCGTGGATTTGATGAGTATTATTCGATCCCTTATGGAGATAAAACTGCCGAATTTGGAACGTGGAAAAAAGGACCTGGGATTGACTTATTTCATGCAATTTGGAGGGCAGTGGGAAAGGAAAATATCATTGCGGAAGATCTGGGTTATTTGACAGACAGTGTGATGAAACTTTTGAAAGATACCGGATATCCGGGAATGAAAATCATTCAGTTTGCTTTTGACTCCAGGGAATCTGCCAATTATTTGCCGCATACATATCCGACAAGCTGTGTGGTCTATACCGGAACCCATGACAACGATACCACGAAGGGGTGGTTTTTGGAGGCTCCAAGAGAATGCAGAAATTTTGCCCGGGAATATCTGCAGAAACGGGAGATGGACCCGGATCATCTGTCCTGGGATTTTATCGCAATGGCTATGCGCAGTGTTGCGAATTTATGTATCATTCCGATTCAGGACTATCTGTGCCTGGGAAGTGAAGCTCGCATCAATACGCCGTCCACGCTGGGAGGTAACTGGGTATGGAGGCTGAAAAAAGGACAGCTTACAGATCGCCTGGCAGGGAAAATACGGAATATGACAAAGTTGTATGGGAGATTGTCCTAGAAAGAAATGATAGAAAAATGGGTTGTCGGTTAATACCGATTTTGAATTCCAATGACACAAGGATGAGACAGTTCGCAGAATTCCAGGCTTTTTCAAGGCCTCGGATTTCTCCGGAACTGTCTCATCCTCTTTCTATCTTGAATTTTGGGCATAATGCCCTTTCTTGTGTCAGAGGGTCTTGTCCCATATTAAGAAAATAGCAGTGCTACGTGGTATACGAAGAAGGCCATACACCAGGCTACGCATAACTGGAAGGAAAGGATGCCTAAGGTTGTTTTTTTGCTTTGCACCTCCCGGCCGATAGTAGCGATGGTGGCTGTGCAGGGGATGTACAGCAGACAAAAGACCATCAACGCGAAAGCATTGGCGGAGCCGAATCCCATTGTCTGTAACAAGGCGGAAAGACCTGACATACCAGCGGTAGTGGTGACATTTGGAATTCCAAATAGTACGCTACAGCTGGATACCACAACTTCTTTGGCGGCGATTCCGGCGATGAGTGCCACGATGATCTGCCAATAGCCGAGGCCGATCGGACGAAATAGTGGAACAATCGTTTTGCCGATGGAGGCACCGAAGCTCTGACTGATGTCGGTTACATAACCGCGGGCGCCAAAATTCAAGATCATCCACATGATGATGGAGGCGATAAAAATGACGGTTCCGGCCTTGGAGAGATAGTCTTTGATCTTCTCCCACACATAAATAGCGATTGTCCGTGCATTGGGGGCCTTATATTCCGGCAACTCGATCAGAAGTGCATGTTCCGCCTTACTGCCGTCGAATTTGGAAAGCAGATAAGCGGTGGTGATTGCAACCACGATACCAATCAAATACATGGAGTAGCAGACAAGCATTGCATTCTGGCCGAAAAACATATCGGAAAAAAGCACATAAATGGGGAGCCTCGCACTGCAGGACATAAATGGCGTGACCAAGATGGTTTTTAGACGGTCTTTGCGGTGTTCCAACGCGCGGGAGGCCATAATCGCAGGAACGGTACAACCAAAGCCCAGCAGCATGGGAAGAAACGCCCGGCCGGACAAGCCGAGACGGCTCATGATATCATCCATGACAAAGGCGACACGTGCCATATATCCGCTGTCTTCCAGGAAAGCACGCGCGAGGAAAAGAATAAAAATATTCGGTAAAAAAGTCAGAATTCCGCCGACCCCGGAAATGATACCATCCACGATCAGGGATTGCAGTATGGGACTCACATGAAAAACGGTGAGAAAATGGCTGGTGTTGATGGAAAACCACTCTAAAGCAATTTCAAAGTATCCTTTCAGCCAGTCGCCGACAGTGAAAGTGAGAAAGAAGACAAGTGCCATGATCCCGAGAAAGATGGGTAGACCCGTCCATTTTCCGGTCAGATAATAATCAATTTTCTCGGTGCGTTCTTCTTTGCGCGCTTTATTGACCAGAGTTTCATCAATGATCTCTTCGATAAAATCATATTTTTGATTGATGATATCCTTCTCATAGCTGCGATCCAAAATATCAGGTGTCA
Organism: Hespellia sp.; assembly: GCA_022790755.1. GTDB lineage: Bacteria > Bacillota > Clostridia > Lachnospirales > Lachnospiraceae > Mediterraneibacter_A. The sequence continues at coordinate 17,121 of JAAVXR010000062.1, forward strand.
GTTCCAGCGGGTATTGTTTTTCTACGGCAAGATCCTGTTCCAGCAGTTTGATTGCGCACCATCGTTTATTAGGAAGCTCCGGATATTGTTGCTGGATGGCTTGTAACAGAAGATCAATCTTATCTTCTATGTAATCCTCGTAAACCATGGCATATTCTTCATGATGATTGTGGGCGTGACCGGTCTGGGAACTATGGTGATGGATGAGAGGCCCCTGTTTTGTGTATTCTTTGTGGTGTGCCACCGCATGAATCAAGATCGAAAGGCCTGATTTCCTGCGGGCTGAAACCGGAATAACGGGAACTCCAAGCATTTCTGGAAGGCGGTGCAAATCAATTTCCATTCCACGCTCTTCCACGATGTCCATCATATTCAAAGCCAAAACCACCGGTTTGCCAAGTTCAATGAGCTGTAACGTCAAGTAGAGATTGCGCTCCAGACAAGATGCATCGGCCACATCAATGATGACGTCGACTTCATCGCTCAGGATGCACTCTCTGGTGACAGTCTCTTCCATCGTATAGGAGGTCAGACTGTAGATCCCTGGAAGATCAATTAATTTAAAATCAATTCCTTTATAATGATAATCGCCTTCTTTTTTCTCTACGGTGACGCCAGGCCAGTTGGCCACCTTCAGATTGGCGCCGGTAAATGCGTTGAAAAGCGTAGTTTTTCCACAATTTGGATTTCCCACAAAGCCTACGTTGATTGTCTTGCTCATTTGGTTGCCTCCTCCACCACAATGTGGTCTGCAATCCTCCTACCGACTGCAAAGCGGGTACCGCGGAACTTGACAGTCATAGAACCGCGCTTATCATTATTTAGGACAGTGATCTTAGCGCCAGAGGTCAGTCCAAGTGCTTCCAGACGCCGTTCAAGATTGTTTTCAATCTGAATTTCTTTTACTGTATATGTATGACGGTTTTGTCCTTGTTTTAAATTCATTTTTTTGGTATCTCCTGACTGATTTTGAGAAATATTATCTATAAGGGATTATAGGAGGTTTGAGGGGATAAGTCAATAAGCAGCATTTGACATTTGTCGGATTTCTGGTACTATAAATACTGAATGAGAGGAAGTGCGATAATGACAGTATATTTTGTGATTTTGTCGTTTTTTGTATATGGATTTCTAGGATGGTGTACAGAGGTAGGATTTGCTGCATGCAAAGAGAAACGTTTTGTAAATCGAGGATTTTTAAACGGACCTATTTGTCCAATTTATGGAGTTGGTGTGACGATGGTGATTCAGATGCTCACGCCAGTGAAGGAACACGTTCTTGTTCTGTACATCGCGTCAGTTGTTTTGGTGACAGTGCTCGAGGGGCTGACCGGTTACATTCTGGATAAGATTTTTCATAATAAATGGTGGGATTATTCCAATATGCCGTTGAATATCGGTGGATATGTTTGTCTGTTGTTTTCCCTGATATGGGGTGTTGCCTGTGTAGCGATTGTAAAACTGATTCATCCTTTGATTTTTCGAGGACTGGTCGTTCTTCCAAAAGCGCTGGGTTTCTGTTTGATTGGAGTATTTGGTATTGTGATGTTCGTCGATTTATATGTGACTGCTTCCGGAATTATCAGAATGAATCGTCGTCTGGAGTATATGGAACGAATTGCTGCGGAGTTACATGAGATTTCGGATCAGCTTGGAGAAGAAATTTACAAGGGCGTAATTTTGGCGCTGGAGAAACAGGAAGAATCCAGACAGAAGCTGGATGTGGCAGCCCAGAATTTAAAAGAATGGGGACAGGAAATTGCAGAGAATACACATAGTGCAGCAGAGGAAATGAGTGAAAAGATGCAAACTGCCGCGGAGGAGATGGGCGAAAGAGTACAGACCGCAGCAGAGGAGATGAGCGAAAGAATCCGTTCTGCGGTGGAAGAGATGGGAGAGCGAATCACGAGTTTAAGAGAAAAATACAATGTATTTGATCAAAAAGAGGTATTTATCACGCAACGTTTGATGAAAGCATTTCCAACAATGAAGTCGCGCCGTTATAAAGAGGCATTAGAGGAGCTGAGGGTTCGATTGAATAGGAAACAAAATAAAAAATAAGGTGACAGTATAAATGAGATGTGGAAACCGGACGGATGAAAAAACCGTTCGGTTTTTGTATATATTTGCCAAAATTCTACATGTTTTTTTGAAGAGATTGACAGGAAAAAGAATCTGAGCTATGATCTAAGCACTCGTCTGGAGCAATTCTATTTATTTCTAAGGGAATATTCTTCCCGCATTTCCAAAACGAGAAAGAACCAAGAGGCGCGTTCATTTGTGGATGTACGTAGATTGAGAAAGGAGAAGAGATTGCAGAAAAACAGGATTATGTTATGGGGTGTAGTTGGCCTTATTCTCTTGCTTTCCGTTTTGTGCGGAAGAAGCAGGCTGATTACTTATGCAGCGGAAGAGATGGTGACAGAGCAGAAAGAATCAACCGCAGAGGAAGACCAAGAAGGGGAACGGGAAATCGTTCTGGAAAGATCAGAAGAAAGCCAACATAAGCAACCGCCAGAAGAAGAGCAAACGACAGAGGATGAAAAAACGGCAATTCCAAGGGGACGGCATTGGATAGGCGTTGAGACCGGAAAGCGGGCATATGTCTGTGATAAAAATGAGATAATGCCCTTTTCGACGGAAGGAGCCGATTGTACGATTACGCCGGGGAGTTATCACAGTTACGGGAGTTGGAGTACTACGGAATTCGATGTGAGAACGGATACCGGTACTCACAATGGATATTGTGCGCAGCCAAACAAATCGACACCGAGTGGCACATATAAAATATCCATACTGAATGATGATACGATCAAAGCATTATTATTGCTGGCGCCCGGGGGTGCTTGGTACTACAAAGATTTCTGGAATATTTTTGGATATAATCCAGCTACTGGAGGTGTGGACGGAAACGATGCATATTCCCTTGCACATGCTTGTATCGGTTATGCGTATACCGGCAGCACAACCGGGCTGTCTGCCGATGATGTCGGGGAAATACAGGGTTACATCGAGCATGCCCGTGGGGAAATCAACAATCATACAGATTTTGGCGCATATACGGTTTACGTTGCCTATAACAATGCACAAGATATTGTTTGGATTGAGAAAAACCCAATTGGCAATGCAAAATTAAAAAAGAGTTCGTCTAATTTGACATTGACTGCAGATAATAGCTGTTATTCTTTGGATGGCGCGATATACGGTGTCTACTCGGATGCATCTTGTGGAACAAAAGTGGCGGAACTTCGGACCAATCGGGATGGGAACTCCAATACGGTGGAATTGGAAGAAGGAAATTATTGGGTAAAAGAAATTACAGCTCCGGATGGATTCGTTTTGGACATGCAAGTTTATCCGATCACCGTGACAAGTGGAAATACCAGCGTTCTCAATGTGGAGGACATTCCGCAAAATGTTCCTATCACACTGCTGCTTCAAAAAGTGGATAAAATGACGGGAGAGAACACTCCGCAGGGAGGAGGTTCGCTGGCGGATGCAGAGTTTACGGTGAAATATTACCTGGGATATTATGATATGAATCCTGCTGAAAATGGAATACAACCTGCGAAAAGTTGGGTAATGAAGACAGATGCAAAAGGACAGTGCTATTTCAGGGAGGCCTACAGGAAATCCGGCGACGACTTCTATAGAAATGTGGAGGGGAATGTCGTGCTTCCATTAGGAACTTTGACGATACAGGAGACGAAGGCGCCCAAAGGATATTTGTGTAATGAAGAAATATATACGAAAAAGCTTGTTCCAGATGGTAATACAGAAGAAATTGTCTTCTATCAGGCGATGACTGTGGCGGACGCTCCAATTGCAGGAGGAGTCAGCGTAGAAAAGTGGGATCACGAAAAGAATCAAAGAAAGGCACAAGGGGGAGCGACCTTGCAAGGAACTCGATTGCAGATTCTATCCCTGAATGACAATCCAATTGTGGTAAATGGTAAAAAGTACGATAAGAACGACGTGATCGTCACGATGACAACAAATGAACAGGGTAGAGCCCAGACCTCCGATCACGATTTGCCTTACGGAAAATACCGGGTGAGAGAAGTTGCGCCGCCGGAAGGATATCTTTCGAAAGGCGTTCTGCAGAGAGACTTTACAATTAGCAGAGACCACGAGATGGTTTCCTTGAATACTGCTAATACAGCACTCAAGAACGATGTCATCCGTGGAGATATTCAGATTTTGAAATTCAAGGAAGATTCGGATTCAGATCAAGAACAAAAGACGGGACTTTCCGGCATCGTTTTTACGATTACCTCAAAAACAACAGGAGAATCTGTTCGCATTACGACGGACGATAATGGATATGCATCAACCAAACAGTTAAAACTCAGTGATAGAGGCAATTTAGTGTATGATACCTATATTATGCAGGAAACGAATACGCCGAAAGGGTTAAAACCGGTGGAAGACTTTGAAGTGGTAATCTCGGAAGAAGGAAAGACTTTGCATTATATTCTGGAGGATAAATTGATCGTGTCGCCAGTACAGCTGGTGAAGAAAGACAGCACGACCGGAAATATCATACCTCTCGCGAATGCCAGGTTCCAGTTGCTGGATGCGGAAAAAAATGTCATGACGATGACGACATATTATCCAAGGAAAGAAGTACATAAAGAATTTCGGACAGACGAGACGGGTTCCTTTATTCTTCCAGAAAAACTCCCGGCCGGAACGTATTATTTCCGTGAGGTGGAAGCACCAAAAGGATATCTTCTTGGCGAGGATCTTGAATTTCAAATTACGAAAGGGCACGTGTGGGAGGAACCTTTCGTGGTAGAGTATACAGACACACCAGTGATGGGAAAGATTCGACTGCTCAAACGGGATGCGGAGACAGAGGAACCTCTGACCGGAGCGGTGTTTGAGATTATAGCAGCGGAGGATGTTGTGGCTTGCGACGGCACGGTGCGGCTTCTGAAAGGTGAGGTGGCGGATACAGTTACCACAGATGAGGAAGGGCTTGCGATGTCCGAGGAACTATATCTTGGAAAATATCTCGTGAGAGAAACAAGACAGCCAGAAGGTTTTGTTCTATCCAAAGAGGAATATCCAGTTGTATTGGAATACCAGGACCAGAATACAGAACTTGTGGTGGAAACGATTGAGGTGATGAATCAGCCGACACACTTGAAAATTATAAAAACAGATGCAGAGACGAAAGTACAACTGTCTGGAGTGAAATATGCCGTGTGGAATCAAGCGATGTTGGAAGAACCGGATGAACAAATCGGGCAGGAAGAGATTTTCGTGACGGATGAGGAGGGGATCATATCTATTCGACATCTGCCGCCGGGAACCTATTGTTTACAGGAAATAGAGACATTGCCAGGATATGTGTTAGATCCTGCGATCCATGAGATTACCATTGCGGAGGATGGACGGGTGATTGGAGAAGACACAGGCGCGCTTTTTGCGAAGAATATTCCGACAAAGCTGATCGAGACGTCTGCGAGAGATGCCGACAGTGGAGATCATCAAGCTGTTCCCCAAAAGGACACGTTATTTATCGACGTTGTGAAGTTTGAAGATTTGCAGATTGGACAGGAATACCGAATCAAAGGGACACTGATAGACCGGGAAACAGGCAAACCGTTGTTGGTTCATGGAGAAAAAGTAGAGGGTGAGACAATCTTTACGGCAGAAACTTCGGACGGCACCGTGGATGTGGAGTTTACGTTCGATTCCAGAGGATTGGATGGACACAGTCTTGTTGTATTCGAGGAAGTCTTCATAGAAGATACGAAAATTATGACGCACGCGGATATCAATAATGAAATGCAGACGATTACGTTTTCAGAGAAGCCACAAAAAAAGCCCGAAGCGGCGACAGGAGATGATTCTGGGTGGCTGATGTATGCTCTGTTCTCTTTAGCATCTGTCGGACTGCTCATGACAAGGGCGATACGAAATTCTGAACGAAAGAGACACTCAAAAGGGAATTTCATAAGATAAAGAGTTGAACTGTAGGGAATAATGATGTTATACTATCAGACAGAAACGTAAAAGCGAAGGGGTATGGTTATGGATTTACTTTATAAAAGTACGAGAAATGCAGAGAAAACAGTGACAGCTTCGGAGGCGATTTTAAAGGGTCTGGCAGAGGATGGCGGATTGTTTGTACCCGTCGAAATACCAAAATTGGATCTGTCCATGGATGAGCTCAAGGAAATGTCTTATCAGGAAACGGCATACGAAGTGATGAAGCTATTTCTGACGGATTTCACAGAAGAAGAGCTAAAACATTGTATTGCATCTGCATATGATGCAAAATTTGATACAACGGAGATAGCACCACTGGTGAAAATAAGAGACGGAGTCTATCATTTGGAATTATTTCATGGTGCGACGATTGCTTTTAAAGATATGGCGCTTTCAATTTTGCCGCATTTGCTGACGACAGCCGCGCGAAAGAATCAGGTGACGAACGACATTGTCATCCTGACCGCTACTTCTGGAGATACGGGTAAAGCGGCCTTAGCAGGCTTTGCGGACGTCCCTGGCACCAAGATTATCGTATTCTATCCAAAGAATGGAGTCAGCAAGGTGCAGGAACTGCAGATGGTGACGCAGAAAGGAGCGAATACGGCGGTCGTTGCGATTCATGGGAACTTCGACAATGCGCAGACGGGTGTGAAACAATTATTTGAAGATAAAGAGTTGGAAAAAGAATTGGCAGACGCTGGTTATCAGTTCTCTTCGGCCAATTCCATCAATATCGGTCGGTTGGTTCCACAGGTGGTCTACTATGTATATGCCTATGCGAAGTTACTCCAGAAGGGCGAAATTGCGGCTGGAGAAGAGATTAACGTGACGGTGCCGACCGGTAATTTTGGAAATATTTTGGCGGCCTATTATGCGAAACAGATGGGGGTGCCGATTACAAAATTGATCTGTGCTTCCAATGAGAATAAAGTGTTGTTCGATTTCTTCCGGACGGGAGTTTATGACAAGAACCGGGAATTCGTATTGACCTCTTCGCCGTCCATGGATATTCTGATTTCCAGCAATCTGGAACGTTTGATTTATCAGATTGCCGGACAAAGTGCCAATAAAAATCTAGAATTGATGGATGCTCTGAAAACGGCGGGGACGTATGCAATCACACCAGAAATGAAAAAAGAACTTCAGGATTTTGTGGGTGGATATGCGACGGAGGCAGATACGAGACAGGCCATCCATGAGACTTATGCTGATACCGGGTATGTCATGGACACACATACGGCAGTTGCGTCTCATGTCTGCAATGTTTATCGTCAGGAAAGCGGTGATTCCCACAAGATGGTGATTGCTTCCACGGCAAGTCCCTATAAATTCGTCAGAAGTGTGATGACGGCCATTGATGAGAACTATGCATCCGTAGATGAGTTGGAATTGATGGAGGATCTGAAAAAAGTCTCTAAAACTGAGATTCCAAAAGCTATTCAAGATATTTTGGATGCACAAATTTTGCATCGGAGAGAATGTGATGTGGATCAGATGAAAGCTACAGTAAGAGAGATTTTGAAAGTCGAGGGTAAATAATGAGTGAATTCAACCGGATGATGGGAATTTTTATGCTGGCAGCCGGCGTCTATATTTTCTATGAATATTTTCGAATGGTGAAAACCGGCAAGCTGAGTGAGGTACTCCTACTTGGAAAAGGGGTTCCGGAAAGCAGATGTCGGGATAAAGAGGCGTTTTCAAAAAAAGCGTTGCCTGCAGTACTAATTTTGGCGGTAATTACGACGGCGTATGGCGTGATAGACTGTATCAACTTTTTTGTGGTTGCAATAGAAATCTTGGATTTCGTGTTTATGATCGTATTTCTGGTGGTATTGTTTGGATATGCTTATTATATTAGTAAATTAAAGAAAACCTATATTCGTCCCTATTAGAGTGAGTTTTGTTCCGATTGGCAGCAGGCAAACGCAAAATGTGGTATGTTTGCTGCCGATTGGTTTAAGGAGGTCATTATGATAGAATATGAGAAGTTGATGCAGGAAGCACTCCAGGCACGCGAAGCGTCCTATAGTCCGTATTCTGGATTCAAAGTAGGAGCCGCCCTGCTCTGTAAAAATGGCAAAATCTATGCAGGATGCAACATAGAAAATGGAGCTTATGGGCCGTCAAATTGTGCAGAGAGGACTGCATTTTTCAAGGCGGTATCGGAAGGTGAGAGGGAATTTGCAGCGATTGCAATTGTCGGAGGAGGAGATCAACTGCAAGTCTGTTATCCTTGTGGGGTTTGCCGGCAGGTAATGGCGGAGTTCTGTTCCCCTGAATTCGAAATTATATGTGGAACTGAGCCGCAGCAATATGAAAAGCATACCTTAGAGGAGCTTCTACCCAAGGCGTTTTTCTTAAAATGACTTTTGCAAAACTATTAAAAACAGGATGCAAAATTATTGTACAAATATAAAGACACCTTGTTGACTTTCCCTTAGAAAAATGAGATAATGAAACAAATTTTTGATTTTAAGGAGGAAAACACTATGTCAACAAAAGCATATTATCCGATCAGTGAAATCGGCGCCGGTAAACCTGGTTTTTCCAAGACCAGATCTATTATCGAAGCAGCATTTTATGGAAACAATGTTGTGCCGGTTAATACGTTAAAAGAAGCATATAATTTGGCAAAAAATTCACCGGGAACAATCGTTACGGATATGCCTGTATATAGAGGTGAGGAGTTTGGATTAGACGCAGACGCAAGGGTGCTGTTGTTCAATGATGGAGCAATAACCGGACGTTATGCAACGGCAAGGCGTATTGCCGGCGAACCGGGAGTGGACTGCGAGGCGCTTGATAAAGTTGCGATGGACGCAATCTATACCTCTCGTTTTAAGAAAATGTACCATGCGACGGTATATGCAGGATTAGATCCGGAATTTATGGTAAAATGCCATCTTTTGATTCCGGAGGGCGAAGAGAATATTATGTATAACTGGATGTTAAACTTCCAGTATATGTCCGATGATTATGTAAAGATGTATAAATCATCTCAGCCAGTAGGCGACGGGAAGGAGCCGGATATCTATATCTTCTCTGATCCGCAATGGGTGCCGGTTGAGAATCCAGGGGTCAGCTTTGATTGTCTGAGCGATCCTGCGAAGAAGACACTGTGCTATTTCAACACAGAGCAGAACTGTGCATGTATCCTTGGTATGAGATATTTTGGAGAACATAAGAAAGGAACTCTGACTATGGTATGGGCGATTGCAAACCGGAATGGTTATGCGTCCTGTCACGGCGGTCAGAAAGAATACTTATTGCCAGATGGTTCCAAGTATGTGGCTTCTGTTTACGGTTTGTCAGGTTCTGGTAAGTCCACATTGACGCATGCAAAGCATGGCGGCAAGTACGAGATCAAGGTACTGCATGACGATGCATTTATCATCAATACGGATACCTGTTCTTCGATTGCGATTGAGCCGACCTATTTTGATAAGACGGCGGATTATCCGACCGGATGCGCGGACAACAAATATCTTTTGACTGCTCAGAACTGTTCTGCTACGCTGGACGAGGACGGAAAGGTTCAGTTAGTTACGGAGGATGTAAGAAACGGAAACGGACGCGCCATTAAGTCTAAGCTGTGGTCTCCGAACCGTGTGGATAAGATTGATGCGCCGGTCAATGCGATCTTCTGGATCATGAAAGACCCGACCATTCCGCCGGTTGTAAAATTAAAAGGAGCTTCTCTGGCATCTGTGATGGGAGCGACTCTTGCGACAAAGCGGTCTTCCGCAGAAAGACTTGCACCCGGGGTAGATCCGAATAAATTGGTTGTGGTTCCTTATGCAAACCCATTCCGGACATATCCTCTGGCAAATGATTATGAGAAGTTTAAAAAATTGGTAGAAGAGAAGAATGTAGACTGCTACATTGTGAATACAGGAGATTTCATGGGTAAGAAAGTGAAACCAGCGGATACTCTTGGAATTTTGGAAGCGATTGTGGAAAAGAAAGCAGATTTCCATCAGTGGGGACCATTCTCTGATATCGAGATTATGGATTGGGAAGGATTTATTCCGGATATGAATGATTCGGAATATGTATCCCAGTTGAAAGCCCGCATGAATGATCGTGTAAATGAGATCAAACAATTTGCAACGGCGAAGGACGGGTATGACAAACTTCCGGACGATGCGCTTGCTGCAATTCAGAAAGTTGTTGATGAATTAAATTAAACCGCGTAGGATCGGCCCTGTGTGCGTAGCACATTAGGGCTGATTCTATGTCAGAAAGTTTGGAGGGAGAATAACATGAAGTTAAATAAACATTGTTCGGAATGTCTGTATAATCGAGAGAAAAAAAGAGCGTTGGAAATCGAGAACTCGGATGAACGCAAGGCATATCTTCAAGAGGTAGAAGAAATTGTGACTCATGGAGATTTTCAGTCACAAGTTGAGTTCCTGGATGCGGTATTTCGGCTGTATGACGGAAAATATGGAAAAACCGAGTCTTATCACGAGTTAAAGGAAAAATTCAATTCTTTTATGCTTCAGCAGGAAGAAGCGATCATGGCACGTATCAAATCGACGCAAGATCCATTGAGGACTGCAATTCAGGCGGCGCAGGCAGGAAATTATATTGACTGTATGGCGCTTCCAGAGATTGATGAGGCAATTCTGGGGAAATTATTGGCGAACTTTGAGGACAATCCTTTGATGGAGGATATATACGATGAATTTTTGGAGGATCTGTCGAGAGCGAAGCATCTGGTGTATCTTACCGATAACTGTGGAGAAATTGTGATGGATAAACTATTGATTCGAATCATACAGGAAAGATATCCACAGGTTGAGATTCAAGTCATCGTCCGGGGCGAGGAGGTTCTCAATGACGCTACAATGGAAGATGCCAGACAAGTCCGATTAGATACTGTGGCGTCTGTGGAGGGAAACGGAACGGCCTTATCGGGTACTTGTCTGCATTTGATTCCTGAGAAGATTAGAAAAAGGATTGAAAGTGCGGATGTGATTATTGCAAAAGGACAAGGAAATTATGAGTCGCTGGTTGGCTGTCGATTGAATGTATATTATACGTTCTTGTGTAAATGCCAGTATCTTATGGGTAAATTTTCCTGTGAACACCTACATCCCATTTTTTATCCGGAATCTAGAATCCATAATACAGACGATGAATTACATTGAGATAAGGGATGCCTGCAAGAAAGTACAGGGAAAACAGAATCAATATTGTACATAAAGCGCTTCCCGGGGCCGCCTGTAACGACGCATGTTTTCGGAAGAGAAGTCGATACAGGCCAAATCCCAGTGCAGTTCCCAGCGTATTCATAATCAGATCGTCGATGTCGGTTGCCCGAAAATTGAATAATTGGCTGATTTCAATGAGTAGAGAAAATGTAAAACCAGTCAAAAGCGTTCTGGAAAATGACCCGTTTTTCTCCCAGAGAAATGGAGTCAGAAAACCAATCGGCAGAAATAAAAGACAATTCATGCATAGACCAAACAGGGCCTCCATTCCGTCAGAGAATGGAATCAGGTTCACCTCATCCTTTCGAATCAATGAGAATCCGTTCAACAGTACTTCAGGTAATCCGGCGGTTCCGGTGATATAGAAAATTGCGCATAAAGCCCCGACAAGTATCTGCCATCCGATCAGAAATCCCAGAGAAAGAACCAGGCCTTTCTTTTTGTAATAGAAATATGTCAGAATTTCTATGATAAGAAGAAATGGTAGGAGTGCGAGGTAGTCCAAAAAACATTCTCCCGCAAGTGCAGTCATGTGAAATATAAAGCTCATCATAAACCTCCAGATACATATTGTAATCATAATGTAGAACGTATTTTAGTATAAATGAATTTTTGAAACAAATTAGGAAACTATTATTAGGAATTTCTTAAAATTCCAATGCCGAGCGGATCAGTTTCTAACCGATAGATTTCATCTGAAAATCGACGGATTAGGACATTTCCCCTTCGCATATATATTTAGTAATAAATAGATGTTGTGAGGCGTCAGGTGAAACAAAAAATAAAAAGATACAGTATGATTGTACTGGTTGTGTTGTTGGTAACATTGAGTTCTGTCAAATACCTTTCGGAATATGCGAAAGTATCCAGCAACGTGAATGGAAGAGAATTGCCAATCTATTCTGTGGAAACAGATGAGAAAAAGGTTGCTCTGTCGTTTGATGCCGCCTGGGGAAATGAAGATACAAAAACAATTTTGGAAATACTGGAAAAACATCAGGTACATGTTACCTTTTTTATGACAGGTGGCTGGGTGTCGGAATATCCGGATGACGTCAAAGCGATTCAAGCGGCAGGGCATGATCTGGGAAATCACAGTGAAAATCATAAGAATATGAGTCAGTTGTCGGATGAGGAACAGAAGCAGGAACTTATGAAAGTGCATGATAGGGTCAAAGAATTGACTGGTGAAGAAATGTGCCTTTTCAGGCCACCCTATGGAGACTATGATGATTCGGTTATTTTGAATGCAAAAGACTGTGGGTATTATGCGATTCAGTGGGATGTGGACAGTCTGGACTGGAAAGATTATGGTGTTGACAGTATCATTGACACGGTTTTGAATCATAAAAATCTACAAAATGGTTCAATTTTGCTCTGCCATAATGGAGCGAAATATACGGCGCAAGCGCTGGAACAGATAATCACCGGATTGCAGGAGAAGGGGTATACGATTGTTCCGATTTCGGAGTTGATTTATAAGGATGATTACCATATGGATGTCACAGGACGTCAGATCAAAAATTAGCAAACTTTAGCACTTTTTTACTCTTCCGACATATAGTAAAGGAAAAAGGGATGACACTATGGCAAGTACATCTTTTATACCTATCGTTGGGTTGATTCGTGATATTCAGGACATGTCGGAGGATTGCTGCAGTCAGATGATTACGATTGTGTCACCGGAGCAGGAGGCACATTTTGTAATATCTCCGGATACCGATGTGATTGACAGTATTCCGTTACGAAGAGGAATGCAGGTCGCAGCATTTTATGATGCGAATGTGCCGGTTCCGCTTATTTTTCCGCCGCAGTATCAAGCTGTGTTGATTACCAGGTTGGAGTGGGGCGAAAGTGTGATGTTATCAAGATTTAACCAAGATTTGGTTTCTGAACAGAATACGCTGCAGTTGAATGTAGCGCGAAATACCCGGATTACAACGGTAAATGGGCAGCGTTTTCGATGCCCTCTGGAAAATAGAGAACTGTTGGTGTATTACAGTGCTACGACAAGAAGTATTCCACCGCAGACTACACCGAGACGTATTGTCGTAATGTGCTGAAAATCTGCTACTTAGATCTTTATTATTCATGGAACTTACAAGTTGACAAATATTTTTTCTCTGTCTATAATATGTATCAAACAACGGCGTTTTCAGGGGATGAGAACGCCGTTTTCATGCACACGGGTGCCCGAAGGGAAAAATGTCAGTGGAACTGACGGGCGCTCCGGCGCATCGGGTATGGGAAGAAACCTTCCCTACTCGAATTGAAGAAATTTGTGGCAAGCTTGTAAAAGGGAGAGGATTTCAGGAGGAAAGACGATGCATGATTATACACGTAAAGATATCATCGAGTTGGTAAAAGATGAAGATGTGGAGTTTATCCGGCTGCAGTTTACGGACGCATTCGGTATGATGAAGAATCTGGCGGTTACGGTAAATCAGTTGGAGAAAGTGCTGAATAATAAATGTATGTTTGACTGCGTTGCAGTGGAGGGGTTTGCCGGAATCGGAGAACCAGATATGTATTTATATCCGGATGTCAAAACATTCGAAATATTCCCGTGGCGACCTCAGCAGGGAAAAGTGGCCAGATTGATTTGCGATATATACCGGTCCAATGGAGAGCCTTTTGTGTGTGATCCACGATACATTTTAAAAAAGGTAATTCTTGAAGCTGAAGAGATGGGATATTCTCTGAATGTTGGGCCGGAATGTGAATTTTTTCTGTTCCATACGAATGAAGATGGAAGTCCGACGACGCTGACACACGAACAGGGAGGATATTTTGATGTTGGTCCGCTGGACTATGGTGAAAACGCGAGAAGGGACATGGTTTTAACATTGGAAGAGATGGGATTTGAGATTGAGTCTTCCCACCATGAAGCAGCCCCGGCGCAGCACGAAATTGATTTTAGATATGATGAAGCTCTGGCAACTGCGGATAATATTATGACCTTTCGACTTGTGGTAAAAACGATTGCAAAACGGCACGGGCTACATGCGACGTTTATGCCAAAACCTAAGACCGAGGAGAGTGGTTCTGGGATGCATATTAATCTGTCATTATCCAGAGACGGGAAAAATATTTTCCAGAATACCAGCGATCCAAACGGCTTGAGTCAGGATGCCTATTATTTTATCGGCGGTCTGATGGAACATATGAAAGCGATTACTGCGATCACCAATCCGACGGTAAACTCTTATAAACGCTTCGTGCCGGGATTTGAGGCCCCGGTATATATTGCGTGGTCTGCAAAGAATTGCAGCTCATTGATCCGGGTTCCGGCTGCAAGGGGAGAAGATACCAGAATAGAACTGCGAAGTCCTGATCCGACTGCAAATCCCTATCTGGCATTGGCAGTGCTTTTGGCCGCCGGATTGGACGGAATTCGTAGACAGGTGCTGCCCCCAGACAGTGTGGATCAGAATGTGTTTGCAATGACGGACGAAGAACGAAAACCGCTGCATATAGAAACATTACCGATTACTTTGTCAGATGCGGCGAAGGAGTTGGAGAAAAATCCGTTTATCTGTAATGTTCTGGGAAAAGAACTGACCGAAAAATTAATCAAGGATTATAAGGAAAAATATGAGGAATATCAGGCTCAAGTAACACCGTGGGAGATTGAGCAGTATTTATACAAAATGTAACATGTTTTCTTTCACTCGTTTGTGGCTTTTTCTGCGGAAAAGAGCATATTAGGAAAGGTAGGAAGAGGATTGGAGGTGTAAGGCTTGAGCAGTATGATAGTTGCGTTTCCCAAAAAAGAAATTGCAACGAATATCCGCAATATATTAGTGCGAAATGGCAATGAAGTACTGGGAATCTGTACAACTGGAGCTCAGGTTTTGCATTATGCGGATACATTGGATGATGGGATTATTGTCTGTGGATATCGTCTGCCAGATATGTTATATACGGATATTCGCTCATGTCTTCCAGAGACATTTGAAGTGTTGTTGATTGCTTCTCCGGGAAAATGGAGCGACGGAATTCAGGACGGAGTTGTTTGGCTTTCCATGCCGATTAAAGTGTATGACTTGGTGAGTACCGTAGAAATGCTCTCACAAGTGATACATAAAAAGCGAAAAAAGCGAAGGGAAGCTGCGAAAAACCGAAACCCGGAACAAAAGGCTATCATTGAGAGGGCGAAACTAATTTTGATGGACCGCAATGGTCTGACAGAAGATGCAGCGCACAGATATCTACAAAAAAACAGTATGGATAGTGGTACCAGTATGCTGGAAATGGCGCAGATGGTTCTGATATCCGCAGGAGTAAAAGGAGGTAGAAAATGAAATTTACGAAAATGCAAGGATTGGGAAATGATTATGTCTATGTAAATTGTTTTCAGGAGAAAATTGAGAACCCATCGGAGTTAGCGATCAAAGTGAGCGATCGACATTTTGGAATTGGTGCTGACGGACTGATTTTGATCGGACCATCCAAAGTGGCAGATTTTGAAATGGCGATGTATAATGCGGATGGTTCCCGCGGAGAAATGTGCGGAAATGGAATCCGCTGCGTGGCAAAATATGTCTATGACTATGGATTGACGGATCAGACACATATTTCAGTCGAGACGCTTGGTGGAATCAAATATCTGGATTTGACGGTAAAGGATGGAAAAGTGTCCATGGTGAAAGTGGATATGGGATGTCCCGTCTTATCTGCGAAGGAGATTCCCATTTTGTCGGAGAATGATCGTGTGGTAAATGAGGGGATAGAAGTGGACGGCGTGGAATATCGCATGACAGGAGTGTCTATGGGAAACCCGCATGCTGTGGTGTTTGTGGAAGATGTTGAGGGATTGGAAATTGAGAAAACGGGACCGCTGTTTGAAAATCATGAACGGTTTCCGAAACGAATCAATACAGAATTTATAAAAGTTGTGGATCGAAAGACTGTGGAAATGCGGGTCTGGGAAAGAGGGTCTGGAGAGACGCTGGCCTGTGGAACCGGCGCCTGCGCGACGGTTGTAGCCTGTGTTTTGAATGGTTTGACGGATGAGACCGTTACAGTCAAACTGAGAGGTGGAGATTTATTAATCCATTGGGATAAAGAGAGCGATCATGTTTTTATGACAGGGCCTGCAGAGGTGGTATTTGATGGCGAGTGGTGTTAAAAAAATGTAAAAATTGTAAAAAACTCTTGATTTTTACAAAAAACCTGATATAATAATCTTGTTGTGTTCGGTAAGGATATGACAAGCATTGCGGAATGGTGTAATTGGCAGCACAGCAGACTCTGACTCTGTTAGTAGGGGTTCAAGTCCCTTTTCCGTAGTCGGGAATCTGTAGCGAG
>JAAVXR010000063.1 GCA_022790755.1 Hespellia sp.
CTTTCTTCATCTCTACGGAATTTTTCTTCAATTCCACGATGTCTTTCTTCATCTCTACGGAATTTTTCTTCAATTCCACGATGTCTTTCTTCATCTCTACGGAATCTTTCTTCAATTCCACGATATCACCTTTCATCTCTGCAATATCACTTTTTATCGGTTTGATTTCTTTCCCCACTGCTTTGGTAACAATTTCCGTAATCATTTCTAAATCTCTGGATTCCAACAATGGTCTTCCTCCTTTCCTGACAACAAGCTATTCTTTTTCTTTCGATTTATTTTATGTTAAGTATAAATTACCCTCCAGAGAAGGTCAACAAAATACCATCTAAAAATAGTCACAAAAATGATACAAATTACTTTCCAAATTTCCCCTATATTACATATGAAGCAATAATGTAATCAAACCTTTTAGATTTCTGTTTTTATAACAATATGCACAAAAAATTTTTCATGCTTAAAGTAGAGGTCACATTACTTATCAAATATAATTCCCGTCTCCGTGCTTTTCCAACATATTCTCAACAAAAAAAGCAGTCAAGAAATGATCTTCCAAACAATATACAGCCATTATCTATAAACCCTATGCTATATATTGTAGAAACAAAACATTTCTCGACTGCCCCTCTTTTCTCTGTTATTAATCAACAGAAATGATTTCTTTTTTGTTATAAGAGCCACAAGCCTTACATACTCTGTGAGGCATCATGAGTTCGCCACACTTACTGCATTTTACAAGGTTCGGAGCGCTCATCTTCCAATTTGCTCTTCTCTTATCTCTTCTAGCTTTTGAAGATTTATTCTTTGGACAGATTGACATATGGGTTACACCTCCTTAAAATTCTTAAAAACATCACGGATCACCGACATTCTCGGGTCAAGTCCCTGCCCCTCACAAGAACAGGTTCCTTCATTCAGGTTCTGACCGCATACGCTGCAGATTCCTTTACAATCCTGGCTGCATAAAACCTTCATCGGCCATTCTGTCAAAATCTCATTATAAAGTAATTGATCTGCATCCAGACAATATCCGTCAATATAATTTGATTCATCTAAGTTCTCTGTCAATTCTGCATCTGACCTTCCCAGATCTACCCGTTTCTCATAATTCAGTTTGAAATCATACTTTACTTCCTGAAGGCAACGGTCACAGGGAATGTTTACAGAAACATCTGCTTGCACACTGATATGCAATTCCTTATCTTTGATATGTTCAACCAGAATATGTGCCTGTCCTTTATCAATCACAGGATAGTCTAATGATTGGATACGAACAGTCTCCAGCTCTACATTTACCATGCAATCAAGCGGTTTATGCCGTTCTGACAACACATCTGACAGATCTAAAAACATAGATTTTCTCCTCTACATACCTAAATAATTATATCATGATATTTCTGTTTGTCAACAATATTTTTAAAGCAATGCAACTGTCTCTCGCGCAATTGCAAGCTCCTCATTTGTCGGAACAACATAAACATTCACTTTGGAATCCGGCGTGGAAATTCGAACTTCCTCCCCACGCTTCTTATTGGCCTCGGCATCCAAAGCAATTCCGAGATATGTCAGATTTTCACAGACCAGTTCTCGAATTTTCCCGTCATTTTCGCCGATTCCTGCTGTAAATACAATATTATCCACTCCATTCATTGCCGCCACATAACTTCCCACACATTTGGCTACCCGATATGAAAAAACCCTCTGGGCAGTGGCTGCTTTTTCATTGCCATTCTGTGCGCCATTTTCCAGATCACGGAAGTCACTGGAAAGATTACCGGAAAGACCAAACACACCAGATTTCTTATTCAATATATTCAAGACACTTGTAATATCCAAATTTTCTTTATTCGCAATAAACTCCACGATTGCCGGATCAATATCTCCACTTCTGGTCCCCATAACCAGACCTTCCAGCGGAGTAAATCCCATCGAAGTATCCACAGACTTTCCATTTTCGATCGCACAGACACTTGCCCCATTTCCCAGATGACAGACAATTGTTTTCGTCTGATCATATGGTTTTCCGATGATTTCCGCCATGCGCTTTGATACAAAGCTGTGACTGGTCCCATGGAAACCATATCTTCTCACTTTATATTTTTCATAGTATTCATAAGGAAGACCATACATATAAGCCTTTTTCGGCATCGTCTGATGAAACGCCGTATCAAATACCGCAACCATTGGAGTATTTGGCATCAGTTCCCGACACACATTGATTCCAATAATATTTGCCGGATTATGAAGTGGTGCCAATTCATTGCACGCTTCAATCTCATGAATCATTTCTTCATCAATCACAACAGAAGAAGCAAACTTTTCACCACCATGCACCACGCGATGTCCCACGGCTCCAATCTCATCCAAACTCTTTACTACACCATTTTCTACATCTGTCAGCGCATCAATCACATAAGAAATTGCCTCCTTGTGTGTTGGCATTGCCTTATCTTGCTGTTTCTTTTCTCCTCCTGCAGGCTGATACGTCAAACTCCCATCAATTCCAATTCTTTCACAAAGCCCTTTTGCCAGAACTGTCTCTGAATCAGAATTGATCAATTGAAATTTTAATGATGAGCTCCCACAATTGATGACTAAAATATTCATAATTTCCTCGTCCTTCCTGAAATAATCTTTTCTATGGCTGTCTATCAGCCATTATACCGCAACATTTTAGGATGAACAAGATTTTTTTGTGCATTTTGTATTAAAAAAATGCATATTTTTGTTAAGTTTTTATCCTACTTTTAAGTAGAATTTTTTTCAACGTTCATAACCACTACAAAAGACAAAGTTTAACCCCTCCCAAAGCTCTACAGCTTACTTTTTTATGTTTTCCTCTATTCCATTTGCATTGGTGTAGTAGTTGCCATAAAATAATCTTCTTTCATTTTCTAGGATTTTTTCCAATTTTGTTGTAAAATATTTATTATACAAATTTGCCACCAAAAAGTTTGTTACTATTTTGTCAACACCCACAAATATATAAGGAGGTTTTTATGAAAACTGTTGGATTCATTACCGAATATAACCCTTTTCATAACGGACATTTATATCACATTCAAAAAGCCCGCGAAATTACCAACGCAGATCACATCATCGTTGTCATGAGTGGGGACTTCGTCCAGCGGGGTGCTCCGGCCATTTTACCCAAACATCTGCGTACACAGATGGCTTTGCAGTGTGGTGTCAGCGCAGTCTTTGAACTTCCAGTCTGCTACGCCTGCGGCAGCGCAGAACTGTTTGCTACAGGCGCCATCTCTCTTTTGGAGCAGTTAGGTGTCGTGGACACAATCTGCTTTGGGAGTGAGTGCGATGATCTGTCCGCCATGCAGCGACTCGCTAATGTATTGGCAACCGAACCTGACGAATACAAAATTCTACTAAAAAGTGCATTGAAACGCGGACTGAACTTCCCTACCGCTCGCCAGGATGCCCTGGAAAAATATCTAAACACCGAAAATTGTGCCTTTCTTTTAGAACATCCCAATAATATTTTGGGCATTGAATATCTGAAAGCTCTGATTCGTCTGAAAAGTCCTATGAAGCCTTACACCATTCGAAGACTGGAATCTGACTACCATGAAACAAGACTACAGGCCAATTACAGTTCTGCCTCTGCAATTCGTCATTTACTGGCTTATTCCGGAAGTACCATTTCTTCACAGTCCTTGGAAACTTCTGGTTACGCCTCATTTTCCAACGTACTGGCAGAGTTGGAGAACCAAGTTCCGCCTTCTTGTTTTAACCTCCTGCTCAATAATCATGGAATGCGTTATCCTGTCTACCAAAACGATTTTTCGCTTTTGCTAAAGCATAGACTCATGAAAAAATCCGCAAAACAACTGACAAAATATCAGGATATGAATCGGGACCTGGCGAATCGTATCCAACGTGAACTGGGAAATTATATGAACTTTGAACAATACTGTGAACTATTGAAGACAAAAGATATCACCTATACGCGGGTAAACCGAGCTCTGACCCATATCTTGCTTGGACTTTGCAAAAAAGACATTGCTCACTACAAAGAACAAAACTACCATTACTATGCCAAATTACTTGGTTTCCGAAAAGACAGTCAAAAACTTTTGAGAGCAATCAGCCAAAACAGCCGAATCCCGCTATTTACCAAAGCAGAAGATATGAAAAAAATCAGGAAAGACGGAAAAAAAATGTTGAAAAAAGATATCTTCGCATCCGATCTGTACGAATCGGCTGTCACAGACCGATACAAAACTGCCTTTCTCGGCGAATTGCAGAAACCCATCGTAAAAGTATGACCTAGAATTCCACGAATTGAACACGAAAAAAGGACAGGCCCCGACACTTCAATAAATGCCTCCGGGAACTGTCCCTCTTTTTCTACTCAATTTAAATATCTCACACCCGCTTCATACAGGTAATCGCCAGCGACCCAGGTCCAATGTGACAAGATACACTCAGTGAAAGTGGATTTTCAATAATCTCATATTCTGGGAATCGTTCTTTGATCTCCTGTTTCCAAATCGAGGCCTCCTCCTTAGAACTGGTATGTGCCATCCCTAGAATCATATCTTTTCCCGCAAATCGGTTCTTCAAGTCCTCCTCAATCGCTTTGAGCATGGTGCGTTTCGCGGCTTTCATTCCCCGCACTTTTGCAAAGGAATCCAGCTTTTCACCCTGTATTTGCAGTACCGGCTTCAGGTTCAATACCGTGCCGAGTGCCGCCGCTGCCGGGGTAATTCGTCCGCCTTTTTTTAGATATTTCAATGTATCTACGGTGATATAAATACTGGCCTCCAGCTTTTCTTCTTCCAAAATTTGTTTGATCTCCGCCGCCGATTTTCCCTGTTCTGCCAATTTCATGGCGTCATATACCGACTGTTCCTGTGTGACGGAAATTCTCTGATTATTGACAACCTGCACTTTCCCGTCATAGTCGCCTGCCAGAGACATGGCAGTCTCACAAGAGCTGCTCAATCCGCTAGACATTGGAATGTGTACGATCTCATCATAGTCTTTCAGTACATCATTCCACAAATCCATCACATCTCCCGGCGCCGGCTGAGAAGTCGTGATGTCAGAATCTGCCCCCAGCTTTTGATAAAATTCTTCCTGCGTCAATGTGATATCTTCAAAATATAATTTACCATCAATGTAAAAAGGCATCGGAAGTACAAAAATCCCCAGTTCTTTTCCCCTTTTCTGCGTGATCCCACTGTTACTGTCTGTGATAACCGCAACTTTTCCCATGATATCTCCTTCCTTCTATCTTAATTCTTAAAACTATGAATCGGCGCCGGAATTCTTCCTTCCCGTCCGACAAACGCTTCACAGCCAAATGTATTTACCGGCATAATCGGCGCATATCCGAGCAAACCGCCAAACTCCGCCATTTCCCCGACATCCTTCCCAATCACCGGAATCAGGCGCACCGCCGTAGTCTTCTGGTTCACCATTCCAATTGCCATCTCGTCCGCAATAATTCCCGCAATCGTACTTGCACTCGTCTTACCCGGTATCGCAATCATATCCAATCCCACGGAACAGACACAAGTCATTGCTTCCAACTTCTCCAGACATAGAGAACCCACATTGACTGCATCAATCATCCCCTGATCTTCGCTAACTGGAATAAAGGCGCCGCTCAATCCTCCTACATAGGAGGAAGCCATCACTCCACCCTTCTTGACCTGATCATTCAAAAGCGCCAAAGCCGCTGTAGTCCCAGGAGCCCCCACTTTCTCAAGTCCGATTTCCTCCAGAATCTCCGCAACGCTATCTCCGACTGCCGGAGTCGGCGCCAACGAAAGATCCACGATTCCGAACGGAATACCCAAACGACGGGATGCCTCTCCCGCTACCAACTGTCCGACCCGTGTCACCTTAAATGCTGTTTTCTTAATTGTCTCACACAG
Source organism: Hespellia sp. (assembly GCA_022790755.1). Taxonomy (GTDB): domain Bacteria; phylum Bacillota; class Clostridia; order Lachnospirales; family Lachnospiraceae; genus Mediterraneibacter_A. The sequence goes on from JAAVXR010000063.1 coordinate 5,901, forward strand.
TTCCTCGAATCCTCTGCCCCGCACCTTTTCCAACGCTTTCTTCACGACGCCGGGACCGCTAACTCCAACATTTATGACTGCGTCAGCCTCCGTCACCCCCAGAAACGCCCCAGCCATAAACGGGTTGTCATCCGGAGCATTGCAGAAAATAACCAACTTGCTGCACCCACAACTATCCTTTTCTTTGGTCGCTTCCGCCGCCGCCTTGACCATCTCGCCGCAGAGACGTACCGCATCCATATTAATTCCACACTTTGTGGAACCCACATTGACAGAACTGCACACCCGCTCCGTCTGCGCCAAAGCTGCAGGGATGGAGCGAATCAAACTCTCATCACTGGCCGTCATCCCCTTGCTGACAAGCGCAGAGTAACCTCCGATAAAATTCACTCCCACTTCCTTCGCCGCTTTGTCCAGCGTCTCTGCTATCGTCACAAAATCTTCTACGGATTTGCACGCTGACGCTCCAATCAATGCAATTGGCGTCACAGAAATCCTTTTATTGACAATCGGAATCCCGAATTCCTGTTCAATTTCTTCCCCGACGCTCACCAAATCTCTGGCTGTGGACGTGATTTTCTGATAAATCTTCCGATTCAAAGTTTCCAGATCCGAATCTACACAATCCAACAGGCTGATTCCGAGCGTGATCGTTCGCACATCCAGATTTTCCTGCTCAATCATTTTATTCGTCTCTGATACCTCATACATATTAATCATAGATGATATCCCCATCTTTCCTAAAGTCTGTGCATTTTTTCAAAAATCTCTTCCCGCTGACAGTGGATATTCAATCCCATCTCTGCCCCGAGCTCCTCCAGTTCTCGGCTAACCTCACCAAAATTCTTTTCCATACCAGATACATCCACAATCATCATCATATTAAAATAGTCCTGCACAATCGTCTGATTGATATCCAGGATATTGATTTTATGATCCGCAAGGTAAGTACATACCCTCGCAATAATCCCAACCCTGTCTTTCCCCAATACGGTGACAACACACTTTTTCATTTTTACCTCCATTCTGTGCACTTTTCTCAGCACACGCAGGTATGGGCGAATGTTTTTCACCCTTCCCTCCATCTTCTACGATATACCCGCTCTCTATACCGTCAAAATATCCGACATCTTGTCCCGTTTCGCCACAATCATATCCAGATCTTCCCCTTGATAATCATTATCTCCCAACGTCACTTCTAACTTTACCGTCTCGTAGGCCAAACGGGGATAATTGTTTTCCTTACTTAAATGTCCAAGTACAACATGTTTCAAACCATCATGCAGTATATCACAAAGGAGTCTTCCTGACAATTCATTCGACAAATGTCCCTTCGCCCCCATCACGCGCTTTTTCAAATAGTATGGATAAGAACCGACCTCCAACATATGTATATCGTGATTCGCTTCCAGAAGAATCGCATCCAAATCCTGAAGCCTGGATACCGTATAGTCATCGTACTCTCCCAAATCCGTCGCTACAGCGATTGATTTCTCTCCACAATTTAATCGGTATCCCGACGGTTCATTCGCATCATGCGAGATCGCAAACGGCTCCACCTCAATATCCCCCAAAAGAAACGATTGGTCCGTCTGAACCGGGCGCCAGAGTCCTTCCGGCATTTTCCCAAGCCCATTGTAACTTTGAATTCCTCTGATCGTCCCGGGTGTTGCATAAATCGGAATTTTGTATTTGCGACTGAACACTCCCAAACCTTGAATGTGGTCGGAATGTTCATGCGTAATCAGAATCCCCTCCAGCTCCTCGCCTTTGACTTCCAAAGCTTTCAGTCCCTCGTCGATTCTCTTTTTGCTGATTCCCGTATCGATCAGCAGATGGGTATTTTCACTGCCCACATAGATACAGTTTCCACTGCTGCCACTGGCTATGCTGCACAATCTCATTCCAATAACTCTCCTATTTGTTGTTTTGTCTCAAAGAAATCTCTGCTATTCTCAATCACGACATCACAGCGCTGCCGAAAAACCTCATCCGACATCTGCGAGGCCACGATTGCTTCAATCTTTCCATCTTCATACCCTCTGGAAGCTTTTAGCCGCTCCCGACGTATCTCTTTCTCCGTATGAATATACCATATTTCATCACAGATTGCATCATAATCATTTTCCAAAAGCAATGCCGCTTCAATAATCAGATAATGCGTTCCTGCTGCCTTATGGCGATCAATTTCCTGCTGCAAAAAAGATTTCACCTCAGGATGGACGATTCTGTTCAAAACCGCCAATTCCTCCTCCTTTGCAAATACAATCTCCGCCAGTTTGATGCGATCCAATTCTCCATCTGCAGCAAGAATTTGCCGTCCGAAATGCGAGAGAATCCGTTCATAACAAGGCGTCCCTTTTCTCTGTAATTGTTTTGCGATCTCATCCGCCTGATAGACCACAGCCCCATATTCCCGCTGCAGATGTTTTAACACTTCACTCTTTCCCGATCCGACACCGCCAGTAATCCCAATGATTTTCATGTTATCTTTCGCTCACTTCCAACTTTTTATCTGCCCCACATTACTTTGCCTCGTACCAGTTCACTCCGGTATGCATATCCACAACCAACGGCACGTCCAAATTTGCCGCCTGCTCCATCTGTTCTGCGAGAATTTGCTTTACTTCGTCCACTTCATCCCGATAAGCTTCCACTAATAATTCGTCATGCACCTGTAAAATCAGCCGCGATTTCATCTTTCTGGACCGCAGCTCCCGATCCACACCCAGCATAGCGATCTTAATAATATCGGCCGCCGTTCCCTGAATCGGTGCATTCATGGCGACACGTTCTCCAAAAGATCTTTGCATATAATTGCTGGAAGATAATTCCGGAACCGGGCGCCGCCTGTGAAACAGTGTGGTGACATACCCATTTTCCTTTGCGTGCGACACCGTGTCGTCCAAAAATTTCTTGATCCCCGGATAAGTCTTAAAGTAATTTTCGATGTACCCTGCTGCCTCTTTCCTGGTAATACTCAAATCCTGACTCAATCCAAAAGAACTGATTCCATAAACAATTCCAAAGTTCACGGCCTTTGCATTGCGCCTCTGCAGATCCGTCACTTCATCGAATGGCACATGAAATACCTGCGAAGCCGTAATCCGGTGAATATCCTGTTCTTCCCGATACGCTTCGATCAATGCCTGATCCCCGGAACAGTGCGCCAAAACACGCAACTCTATCTGCGAATAGTCAGCATCCACAAATATATATTCCTCTGCCGGAATAAATACCTTACGGATCAGCCGTCCCAGTTCCATCCGAATCGGAATATTTTGAAGATTTGGCTCCGTACTGCTGATCCTCCCGGTCGCCGTGATCGTCTGATTGAATTTCCCGTGAATTCTGCCATCGGAACCGATAAAGTTCGCAAGTCCATCCGCATATGTCGACTTCAGTTTTGCAAGCTGCCGATACTCCAGGATCTTAGAAACGATCGGATAATCCGGCGCCAGTTTTTCCAACACATCCGCTGCCGTAGAATACCCGGTTTTCGTCTTCTTTCCATTCGGCAGATGCATATGATCAAACAGAATCATTCCCAATTGCTTCGGTGAATTAATATTAAACGTCTCCCCTGCCAGATCGTAGATCTCCTGTTCCAATTCTACAATCCGCTCTCCCAGTTGATCCCCGTATATTTTCAGTGCTTCCGCTTCCACACGCACTCCATTTCTTTCCATATGATAAAGGGTAAATACCAGTGGCATTTCCACTTCCCTGAATAAACGGTCCATCTCCGTATTCGCCAGTTTTTTTTGCAAAGGCTCCGTGGACTTCATCGCGACATACGCCTCATAACAGTCTTTCTTACTGCCGCCAACCTGCGGATCAATCATTAGATTCAACTGTTCTCTCGCGACATCCTCAAATGTATAATCATTTTTCAGTGGATTCAGCAAATATGCCGCCACCGTATTGTCAAAGCAATTCTCCTCCTTGGATATCGTCAAAAACGGCAGTGCACGCTTCCAGTCAAACATCGCCAATGTTGTCCGTTCCGATAATTTTGAAACTTGCCGGAATAATTCCTCCATCGTCAAATCTGCGCCGGAAAAACATGCGTAAACCTCTGTTCCGAATGCAATCGCCGCTGTTATGGATTTTGCCGGTTTACTCTCTGTCTGTTCTTTCTCTGTTAACTCACTCTCTGTTGGTTTACTTTCCCCGAAAGAACTCATATCGAAGAGTTCTTCCTGAACGTACTCTTCTCCACACTCTAGAAGGCTCATTTCTCCTACGTTCCCCTGCGACAGACAAACGCCTACCACCGGAAAACCGCCTGCCCGTGCAAAGATTTTTTCCGCCTCTGTTCGATTCTGGATTTCATGAAAATGGTTCTCCAGATCATTCACAGAGGCTTCCACATCAAACCGACTCAGAAGATTTTTAAACTGTAAGCGTTGAAATATCTCATAAGCTTCCTTCGTATAGGGATTATCGTAATGTGCCTGTTCCAGATCAAACGTGATATCTGCGTTGGTCTCGATCGTCGCCAGCGTCTTGCTCATCTGTGCCTGCTCCCAAAATTCCTGCAGATTCTTGCTTGCCCGCGGGGGTTTGATTTCCGCCGCATGGGCGTATGCATTTTCAATCGAACCATATTGCTGAATGATCTTGGTAGCAGTCTTCTCCCCCACGCCCGGCACTCCGGGAATATTGTCGGACGTATCTCCCATCAGAGCCTTCACGTCGATAAATTCCGTCGGGGTTACCCCATAACATTCCTGAACTTCCGCCGCATGATAATCTTCCACCTCTGTGCGGCCCTGCTTTGTCTTTGGAATTCGAATCATGGTATGTTCCGTCGCAAGCTGCAGCGTATCCCGATCGCCGGAAATAATAGCGACCTCCATCCCCAGGGACTCGCACCGCTTGGAAAGTGTTCCAAGCAGATCATCCGCCTCCAGTCCCGCCTGCTCAATCGTATAAATGCCCATAGCCTGTAAAACTTCTTTGATCACAGGCACCTGCTGCCGCAACTCTTCCGCCATCGGTTTTCTGGTGCCTTTATACTCCGCATACATTTTGTGCCGGAATGTCGGCGCATGCACATCAAACGTAACCACCAGATACTCCGGCTTCTCCTCATCCAATACCTTGAACATAATATTCAAAAAACCATAAACAGCGTTCGTATGAAGTCCTTCCGCATTGGTCAAATCCGGAACCCCATAGAACGCCCTGTTTAAAATGCTGTGTCCATCTATTAAAACAATCTTTTCTGCCATACCTTTCTCCTGTTTTTTTCACAGTCTGCCAACTATCCAAACTTATTATACACGAAAAAGAAAGGTTTTCAAACGGTTATTTTGCTTCCCTAATGGCTTCTTTCATTTTCTTCACATATTCATAAATTTCTGCCGAAGCATTTTCCCCGTGCTTTGCAATCAACTTTGTAATCTCCGTTCCCACGATGGCTCCGTCAGAGACTTTCGCCATCTCTCCAGCTTGCTCGGGCGTACGGATACCAAATCCTACCGCGACCGGTATGTCGGTCACTTGACGAATTGCAGTTATCGTCGGCACGATATCCGTCGAGTTCTCACTGTGCGTACCGGTCACTCCCATCGAAGCCGCCACATAGACAAACCCGGAAGCCTCGGACGCAATCCTCTGAATTCTCTGCCTGGATGTCGGTGCAATCGTGGAAATGATATCAACCCCATGCGCTTTTGCGATGTCTGCAAGCTCTCCTTTTTCTTCGAAGGGAAGATCCGGAATAATCAGACCATCTACCCCAAGTCCCTCGCACTTAGTCAGAAATCGCTCATATCCATAATGAAAAACCGGATTCAGATACGTCAAAAACACCAGCGGTATCTGTGATGTCTCGCGGATTTCCCTGACGATATCAAAAACGCCGTCCGTCGTCATTCCTCCGAGGAGCGCGCGGATATTCGCATCCTGTATCACAATTCCCTCTCCCGTAGGATCTGAAAATGGAATACCGATTTCAATCAAATCCGCTCCCGCACTCTCCATCATCCGTATGAATTCTACCGTCTTCTCTCTAGAAAGATCTCCCGCCGTCACAGAAACCAGAAACGCTTTTCCATTTTGAAATGCACATCGAATCTTACTCATGAATATCAACCCCCTTATACCGCGCAATCGCCACTACATCTTTGTCGCCTCTTCCAGACAAACAGATGATAATATTATCGTCTATCGACATGGTTTTTGCAAGTTTCATCACATGCGCCACCGCATGCGCACTCTCGATCGCACAAATGATTCCCTCTGTACGAGCCAAATATTCAAAGGCCTCCACCGCCTCATCGTCTGTAACTGGAATATACTGTGCCCGCCCACAGTCACGCAAATACGCGTGTTCCGGTCCGATTCCTGGATAATCCAACCCCGCGGAAATCGAGTAAACTGGCGCGATCTGCCCATATTCATCCTGGCAGAAATACGATTTCATTCCATGGAATATTCCAAGCGTCCCTCTCGCCATCGTCGCAGCATGTTGATCTGTGTCGATTCCCTTTCCAGCCGCTTCACATCCGATCAACTGCACATTTTTATCGGAAATAAAATGATAGAACATGCCCATCGCGTTGCTCCCTCCGCCAACACATGCTACCACCGCCGCCGGAAGCCGTCCTTCCGCCTTCAAAATCTGTTCTTTGGCTTCTCTGCTGATTACACTCTGAAAATCACGGACAATCATCGGAAACGGATGTGGCCCCATAACGGAACCCAACACATAATGCGTATCTTCCACGCGATTCGTCCATTCCCGCATCGTCGCGTTGACAGCGTCTTTCAATGTCTGCGTCCCGGAAGTAACCGCGTGTACCTTCGCCCCAAGCAGTTCCATTCGGTATACATTCAAAGCTTGTCGGTCCGTATCTTCCTTTCCCATATACACTTCACATTCCATTCCAAAAAGTGCTGCCGCCGTAGCGGTAGCCACCCCATGTTGACCAGCGCCGGTTTCTGCAATCAACCGCGTCTTTCCCATACGTTTTGCCAATAATGCTTGCCCCAACACATTGTTGATTTTGTGTGACCCGGTGTGATTCAGATCTTCTCGCTTGATATATATTTTAGCTCCTCCCAGATCTTTCGTCATCTTTTCTGCATAATAGAGCAGAGACGGTCTACCCGTATATTCCTGAAACAATGTATTTAACTCCTGCACAAATTCCGGATCTTTTTTATAATATTCGTATGCGTCTTCCAGGCGTAACAATTCATTCATCAACGTCTCTGAAATATACTGTCCGCCAAATTCTCCATATCTTCCTCTACTCATCGTTTCCGAACCCTCCTGATTACTTGATTCATTTCTTAACATCCTTCCTCTTCTGAAACCTGCACACCCACAAAATGTTCGCCACCAACTGAAACAACCGTGCGGCACTTTTGACAGTCGATTTCCACGTTTTATCGTGACAATGTGTTTCCCATAAAACAAAAAATCCTTGACATTACACAAATAGTAATGTCAAGGACGGATTGATCAATCAATTCGCGGTGCCACCTTGATTTACAGAAAAATCTGTACGCTTAGCAAGATACTAACATATCTCCGGCAACTGACGTATGCCTGCACGTCACACTATACTCGGCCAGACGACCTTTCCCGCGTGCCCTCGGCGGTCCATTTAACAAACTGCGTTTTACCCGGTTCTCAGCACCCCGGACTCTCTGTGAATGCACGTATGTTTTTATCTCCGCTTCAACGGTTTCCTTTCTGAAATTATGTTTTATTATATACAGCGATTCCAGATATGTCAATTGTTTTTTGAGTATCCTTTAAATCACTTCAAAATGTTTCCTGAAGTCTGTGGAACTTTCATAGAAGGTCATGGTAATAGTGAGGACGTAGGCTGAACTGTTACAGGTCATGGAAGGAATTACCGGAAAGAATTGCATCTTCAAAGATCTTATGGTAGAATGTTCGCAAAATTATAGATAGAAAGAAGGTATATTTTCATGTTATTTATACATTACCCCAAATGTTCTACCTGCAAAAAAGCAAAAAAATGGCTGGAAGAGCAAGGATTTGAATTCGAAGAAAGAGACATCAAACTGGAAAATCCGGACCTGGAAGAGCTTCAGCTCCTGCATCGAAAAAGCGGATTGCCTCTCAAGCGTTTTTTCAATACGAGCGGTATGCTCTACCGGGAAATGCAGTTGAAAGATAAACTGTCGGATATGAGCGAATCCGAGCAGCTGGAACTTCTCGCAACAGACGGTATGTTGGTAAAACGACCGATTCTGGTGACAGAAGACGTTGTCCTGACAGGGTTCCGAGAGAAAGAATGGGCAGAAAAGTTAAAGACTCAAAAAGATAATTAAGATTTGATTTCGGAGGAATGATCAATGTTTGCAGATTACCACGTACACACAGAATTCAGTGACGATTCTGTATATCCGATGGAACAGGTAATAAAAGACGCCATAGATATGCAGATGGATGAAATTTGTTTTACGGACCATGTGGACTATGGCATCAAAAATGACTGGGGCAGTTCTCACCCTATGAAATATCGGGGAAATAGACCGCTTGCAAATGTAAATTATCCTGTTTACGTATCTAAAATAACAGAATTGCAGTCAAAATACGGCACCCAAATCCGAATAAAAATGGGACTGGAATTTGGCGTACAGACGCATACCATCGCGCAATATGAATCTCTGTTTGCAAAATATCCATTTGATTTTATTATCTTATCCATCCATCAGGTGGACGACAAAGAATTTTGGACGCAGGATTTTCAAGAAGGAAAAAGCCAAAAAGAATATAATGAACGATACTATGAAGAAATGTTGAACGTCGTAAAATCATACCAAGATTACAGTGTGCTGGGACATTTGGATCTTCTCCCTCGTTATGATCTCAACGGCGTTTACCCTTTTGAAAAAGTAGCACCCATCATCCGTGAAATATTACAGATCGTAATCCAAAATGGAAAAGGATTGGAAATAAATACTTCTTATCCCCGATACGGATTGCAAGACTCCACCCCATCTGCGGATATCTTAAAGCTCTATCGCGAGTTGGGAGGAAAAATTATCACGCTTGGAAGCGACAGCCACAAACCAGATCAATTGGGAACCTATATCAACGAGGGAAAACAAGTATTGAAAAACTTAGGTTTTCCATATTTCTGTACCTATGATAACATGCAGCCAATCTATCATGTACTGTAGCCTTTTCCAAGAGAAAGGCTACTCAAGACCATTCCTCGAAATTCTTTCGTTCCACCGCTTAAATACCACAATTTCGGCGTCGGAACCATGTTCCCCGTATTCCGATACCATGAGATATTTTTCATCGGCAACAATCCCATAACACCGATCGCTGTCCTTTTTATGCAACTGATTCCCAGGTATATTCTGTTATCATTCCAGAACTTTACTGTCTCTCCATTTGGCAAATGGTATTCAATATTCACAAAAGAGCTTTTGAGCGCATTGAGGTCTGTCACCTCCTCCATATCTTGAATATGTAGTCCCTGAAACGCCGCAATCAAATTCTCTTTTAATTCTTTCAATGCTGTCTCCCCTTTTTGACAGCATCCAGCAACTATACATTTTTCTCCAAAGGGCCGACCGTCTGTTCTCAAACAACCCTTACACTCACAATTTAATTCACATTTTTTCATTTTAAAGAGCCCATAACTCCTAATCTATAAAGGACTTATGGGCTACCATGATCTACTGCCGGTGGTGGGACTCGAACCCACACACCCTTTCGGATAACAGATTTTGAGTCTGTCTCGTCTGCCAATTCCGACACACCGGCATTTGTGAACCGAGATTAATGTTACCATAATTGCCAAGAATTTGCAAGCATATTCGACGAAAAATTTATATGGAAAAGAAAAATAATTACAAAACTATGATAAACTCTCTGTAAATAAGATTCTTCCATTTTCAATATTCCAATACCAAATCCCTTTTGAGCGACCTCTTAAACGGACAAATCTCTCCTCTCATACCCCCACATCGCAAGTAATGCCATTCCCGCCGTCACTCCGATTCCAACCATCAACATTGTCCCGCTCACATTCCCACTGGTGAATATATCAACAGCATTCGAATAATAATAGGGTGTAATATATTTCAAATTTTCCAGATCTGGAATCACACGACACATCATATCCGCCAGATAGAACAGCACGGCAAGACCAAGCGCCATTCCAATCTGTCTCCTTTTACATCGCGAAGAAACCAGGAAGCAAATACTTCCTATTTCCAGATGCATCAAAAACTGTGCTTCATGAAATAACATATATTCCTGTACAGGTGGCATCTCCCCTGCAACTGCAAATCCTGCTCTTTCCCCCAACATACAAATCAACTGAAACACAAAAGTCAGAACCACCATCGTAAAATATTTCCATCGAACAATATAGTTTCTGCCAAAAGGAAGCGCATATAGAAATTCAACCGTATGCCCCTCTTCTTCCTTCGATAACATGGAAGCTCCTATCATCGCCGCAAACATAGCTCCCCCAAGCGCAAAAATCAGTGAGATCTCTGTTGCATAAAATCCTTCCATCGTACTGACACTTAGACGGTCAAGTCCCAGCGCAGTGGAAAAACTCCCCATCTGTGCATACGCTTCCGACATTTGCTCCATAGACTCTGAAAGACTTTCAAATAGCAACAGACATCCGCAATTTAGAAGCCCAACACAACAAGACCAGATAACAAGCGTTTTACCGTTCATTTTACACTCATGCCAAAACAATACCATTCGTCATTCCCCCACTTCTGTTTCATAATAGTGCATAAAATGTTCTTCCAAAGAAGGCTCCTCGATCAACACATCATCCACCTGCATCTCATACAATTTCTGAATCAACGCTTTCATCTCTCCCGCATAAGAATACTCCTGTATGTTCCCATTCTTCCATATTTTTACCAGCCTCACTTCCGATTTCATCAAATTTGCGACCGAATCCGTCCGGATAATCTGTCCCTCTTTTATAATTGCGGCATTCTTACAATAACGTTTCACCTCCGACAGTACATGAGAAGATAAAAAGCAAGTAGTTCCCTCTGCGTTATATTCCAGAAGCAGTTGGAAAAACGCTTCCTGCATCAGAGGGTCCAGGCCGGAAGTCGGTTCATCCATGATTAAAAGTTCTGGCTTATGCTGCATTGCACAGACAATCCCCACTTTCTTTCGATTCCCTAAGGATAATTCCCCAATCCTTTTTTCCATATCAATTTCCAACCGTTGACAAATCTTCTCTGCCTCCCTGGAACAATCCATTCTCCTCGCCTGCGCTGCAAAGCGAATGATCTCTTTTACTTTCATGGATGGATAGAACATGGTCTCCGATGGCAAATATCCCACCTGTTTCAAAATCTCCGTATTTTCCTTACATACATCTCTTTGCAACAGATGAATCTTTCCTTCCTGAAAACGCAGCATCCCGAGCATACAACGTATCGTCGTGGATTTTCCGGCTCCATTCGGCCCCAGAAATCCAAAAATATCTCCGTTTTGTACAGCAAGGGAGATACTCTTCACGCCGCGATATTTTTCTGCACAAACACCTTTTCCATGATAATATTTCGTAAGTTGATCTATTTTTATCGCTGTCTCCCATTCTCGCATGACACTTTTCCTCCTTGTTGATATTTATATTGAGTCAACATATCGTTTAGATTTTCTGTATCAATCTTCTTTTTTATTTTGTTGACTAAATATGCACAAAAGTAACTGAGCAAAACATATCCGAAGAAAATCCATGTGACTATCCGTCCTCGGTCAAACCAGTTGAATAGAACAGAAGCTGCCGTATAGAGTCCTGTACAGAACAATATTGCAAATAATTCTTTTCTTCTCAAATGGTCAGACTCGTCAAAATTGTGAAAAACATATACTTGCAAATAACCTATAAAATAAGTCGTACAGATCAACTCAACCAAAAAAAGAATCCTGACAGAATATACCCTTTTTAATAGAAGATACCCGCAATAAAAAGACAACAAACAGAAAAAATACAGACACGCTTTATACTCGATTGCGATCTCCCAGCTGAAATAACTTCGCAACCAATTTCTCTTTTTCGTCTTATTATTCATCTCCACCTTCTCCTTTCAAAATCTGCCTCAGAACTTTCGCATATTTCCTGGAAATCATAACCTGCTCCCCATTTTCTAGGGTTGCCCGTATTCGACTTCCGGGTTCGCTTTTCAAAAAATCAATCTTATATATGTTTATAATCATCGCTTTGGAACATCGAAAAAAGCCTTGGTTTTCATAAGCTTTCTCCAAAGATTTCAAGCTCTGTGGAATTCTTACAACCCGATTTTCCAAATATCCATAAGTGACGCCATCTACATTTTCTAAATAGTAGATTTCTTCTGGCCAAAATAGCGTCGTCCTTCCTTCCCATTCGGCTTGGATTTTTGGCCGTGTTCCTTGTACCATTGCAGCGATCGCATCTATCTGTGCATTCCGAACACGATATCGAATAATCACTTCCTCTTCTCCGTCTATAATCTGTTCCCAAATCAACTTCATCTCATCCATCCAACCTTTTTAATAGATTCATCATAAACATTTTTTCATTTGTTTTCAATCATTTGAAGCGTAAGATGCTTTTTCCAATCTTCAAGATGCAAAAAAAGAATGTGTGAAAACTTTTGCTAAAATCATTTTCAGCATTTTTTTCACACATTCCTTTTCATTTAATGATGATATCCCAGGATCTCCACACTATATGGTGCAAACAA
>JAAVXR010000064.1 GCA_022790755.1 Hespellia sp.
CATCAATAAGGGGCTGACCGAGGAGGATATCCTGGAAGGGGCAGGACAGGCGTTTGCCGGCGGATGGACGAAAGTAAAACTTTACTTTATGTTGGGACTTCCCACAGAGACTGAGGAGGATATGAGGGAGATCGCCCGTCTTTCCGAGCGGGTGGCACGGCGTTACTATGAGATTCCCAAAGATCAGCGACAGGGGAAATGTCAGATTACGGCGAGTTCTTCCTTTTTTGTCCCGAAACCATTTACTCCTTTTCAGTGGTCGCCGATGTGTACGTCCGAGGAATATATTCGCAGAGCTGCTCTCGTTAAACAGGAATTTTCAGAACAGTTAAATCGAAAGAGTCTGAGATACAATTGGCATGAGGCGGATGTTACCGTGTTGGAAGGTGTGTTTGCAAGGGGAGATCGCAGAGTCGGCAAGGTGATCGAAGAGGCATATAAACTTGGCTGTCTTTTCGATTCCTGGACAGAAACTTTTGACAATGAGCGTTGGATGCAGGCTTTTGAAAATACAGGGATTGAGATTGCGTTTTACACGTTACGTCAGCGGGAATTGGATGAGCTGCTTCCCTGGGATTTCATTGATATGGGCGTGTCAAAGTCATTTTTGAAACGAGAATGGGAACGCGCGATGCAGGGATTGATCACTCCCAACTGCAGAATGGGATGTTCTGGCTGTGGAGCGATTCAATACGGAGGAGGTGTCTGTTATGAAGGTCAGAATTAAATTTCGCAAGTACGGTGCGTTAAAATTCATCGGACATCTGGATGTGATGCGGTATTTTCAGAAAGCGATGCGAAGAGCACAGATACCGGTTGCGTTTACTTCCGGGTACAGTCCGCATATGATCATGTCGTTTGCAAGCCCTCTGGGGATTGGCCTGACCAGCGACGGAGAATATTTTGATATTGAGCTCACACGTCCGATTTCTTCCAGGGAAGCGGTGGAGCGTTTGAATGCGGTTGGGGTGGAAGGAATAGAAGTGATAAGTTTCCGGCAGATCCCCGAAGACCGCAAGTCCAGCGGTATGGCTATTGTTGCAGCGGCGGACTATCTGGTATATCATAAGGAGAGTATGTTTCCAGAAGCATGGAAAGGACTGGAACAGCAGTTTCTTGCAGAACCCGCAGTGATGGTCTGGAAGAAAACGAAACGCAGTGAGAAAGAAGTGGATATTCTTCCGATGATCTATCGTCTGGAAATGCAGGACAGAGGGATATTTATGCAGGTGGCTGCGGGCAGTGAACAAAATTTGAAGCCAGGTCTGGTGATGAAAGCATTCTGTGAATTTGCCGGCGGAGTATTTCAGGAAGCAAAATATCAGTTCCACAGGCTGGAAATGTATGCAGACACAGGACGAAAAGAACGCCGCTTGGTTAGCCTTGAATCTCTGGGAACAGAGATCTTGAATCCGTAGGAAGAAGTGTAACGGGTAATCAGTTATGGAAAGAAAAATCGTAATTACAAAAAAAGAATCCTGCATTTACACGGCATTGATTGAGGACGGCGTCCTTGTGGAACTCCGTATTTCGGAGGAAACGGATGAAAGTCATGTGAAACTGGGAAATATTTATATCGGACGTGTAAAGAGCGTGAATCCCAATATCGGAGGCGCTTTTATAGAGATTGCGCCGGGGATTTCCTGTTATTATCAGTTACAGCAAAAACATGTTCCGATCTTTACCCACAAAATTGGGAAAAAACCGCTCTGCATCGGGGATGAATTGGTGGTGCAGGTCAGCAAGGAAGCGGTCAAAAGAAAAGTTGCGGAAGTGACGACAAATCTCAATCTGAGTGGAAGCCTGGCTGTACTGACCTATGGAGATACCACAATCGGAGTTTCCAACAAGATGACGGCTGAGAGAAAAGCGGAAATCAAAGAATGGTTTTCTGAATTTGAGAATACGTCGTACGGTCTGATCATCCGTACCAATGCCAAAACTGCAGAAAAAGAAACGCTTCTGTCTGAAATTCGGACATTGGAAGAACGGTATCGGCACATTGTGGATACTTCTATCTATCGTACCTGCTTTTCCTGCCTGTATCAGGAACCTCCGGATTATATCACCGGACTTCGCAATACCTATGCGGATGGTTTGACGGAGATTGTGATAGAGGACGAAAGTTTATACAATCAGGTCCGGGAATATTTGCAAAAAGAACGTCCGGGTGAACTTCCGTTTCTCAGAAAATATCAGGATTCATTACTCTCGTTACATAAATTATATAATATTGACACGGAGATCACACATGCGCTGGATGAACGTGTCTGGCTAAAAAATGGCGGTTGTCTGGTCATCCAACAGACAGAAGCCATGACGGTGATTGATGTGAATTCCGGCAAATTTACTCGCGGAAAGGATGCACAGAAAACATATCTGAAAGTCAATCTGGAAGCGGCAAAAGAGATTGCCCGCCAGATTCGTCTGAGAAATCTTTCCGGGATTATTCTGATTGATTTTATCAATTTACAGGAACAGGAAAATGTCAGAGAACTGCTTCGGGTATTCCGCCGTGAGCTGGCGCAAGATCCGGTGTTGACGACGCTTGTGGATATCACAAAGCTCTATTTGGTGGAAGTGACTCGCAGGAAGGTGCGAAAAACTCTGGCGGAGAATATAAGAACAGTACAACAGAACAGGGAAGGAGACTCTGAAAAATGATGAAACAGGGAAAGATGCATACGGTTGTTTTTGATATTGGAAATGTACTCGTGAAGTTTGACTGGAAGATGTGTTTGGATGCCCTGAAATACGAGGAAGAAATGCAGAACAAATTAAAAAAAGTATTCTGCAGCGAGGTATGGCTGGAAGGGGACCGGGGAAATGTGACGAAGGATACCTGGCTGCCGTTGTTTCTGGATCTGGCGCCGGAGCTGGAGAAAGAAATCCGGAATGTTTATGAAAATCTGAATCTGGTGATTCGCAAGTATCCGTTTGCAGATGCGATGATTCAGACTTTTCGTGATGCTGGATTCGGGGTATATTTTCTCTCAAATTATTCAGAATATTTGTATGAAAAGTCAAAAACAGATCTTGATTTTATAGAATCTATGGACGGAGGTGTTTTTTCTTATCGAGAAAAATGCATAAAACCGCAAGAAGAGATTTACAATCGGCTCTTAACAAGATATAATATTAATCCGTATGAAGCCTGGTTTTTTGACGATAGGCTCGAAAACGTGGAGGCGGCGAGAAAAGCAGGCCTGAATGCAGTACAGTTTGATTGCAAAGTTGCAGATGAAATACTGGCAGGAAACTATATTCAAGGAGACGGGAAATGAGAAAAGTAGTGAAGTTTGGGGGAAGTTCGCTGGCGAGTGCAGAACAGTTTAAGAAAGTGGGAAGAATCATCCAGGCGGACGAGAGTAGATGTTACGTGGTGCCTTCTGCACCGGGGAAACGGAATTCCTCCGATACGAAAGTGACGGATATGTTGTACAGTTGTTACGGTGCAGCAATAAGGGAAAAGGATTTTGTGAAACAGTTAGAAGAGATTCGCAGGCGTTATGTGGATATTATCGAAGGATTGGGACTGAATCTCTCACTGGATAAGGAATTTGAGATCATTCGTCATAATTTTGGCAAAAAAATTGGAAGATCCTATGCGGCATCCAGAGGAGAATATCTGAATGGTCTGATTATGGCCGCATATCTTGGGTTTCAGTTCGTGGACGCGGCCGAGGTGGTAAGGTTTCGGGAGGATGGCTCTTTTGATGCAGAGACCACCAATGAATTGCTCTCTGCGAGACTGGATGGAATGGAAAATGCAGTCGTTCCTGGATTCTATGGAACGAAAGAAGACGGAACGATCGTAACGTTTTCTCGCGGAGGATCGGATATCACAGGTTCTTTGGTGTCGTTGGCAGTAGGGGCAGATCTTTATGAAAATTGGACGGATGTGTCCGGGTTCCTGGTTGCAGATCCTAGAATTGTCCCGAATCCAAAATCCATCGAGACGATCACCTACCATGAATTGCGAGAGCTTTCTTATATGGGAGCTTCCGTTCTGCATGAGGATGCGATTTTTCCTGTGAGAAAAGCCGGAATTCCAATTAATATACGCAATACAAACGCGCCGGAGGACAAAGGAACGCTGATTGTGGAGAGTACCTGTCGTCAGCCCAAATATACGATTACCGGTATTGCCGGAACAGACGGTTTCGTGTCCGTAACGGTGGAAAAAGCGATGATGAATTCTGAAATCGGATTCTGCCGGAAGGTATTGAGTGTTTTTGAAGATAATGACATTTCCATTGAGCACATGCCATCTGGTATTGACACAATGACGATTTTTGTGCACAAAGATAAATTTGAAGAGAAAGAGCAGAAAGTGATTGCCGGAATTCATAAAGCGGTAGATCCGGACCACATTGAATTGGAGTCGGATCTGGCATTGATCGCGATTGTGGGACGCGGCATGCGTGCTACGCGTGGTACGGCAGGACGTATTTTCTCAGCGCTCGCACATGCAAATATCAATGTTAAAATGATTGATCAAGGCTCCAGTGAATTGAATATTATTGTCGGGGTACATCACGCCGACTTCAAGAGTGCGATTCGTGCGCTGTATGATATTTTTGTGGTAACGCAGTTGTAGGACTTTCTGTTATATACAGATTGATATGGGAAAAGAAAGAGAATGGGCAGATGAGTCAAAGCTCCGAGAAAAATCTGACAAAAATTTCTACAAAAAGCTTGACGGGATGCGAGAATATACCGTATACTAAACGAGTATGCCGCACAACGAGGTTTTTAAGCTTCTCTTTGTCGAGAACACCGTAGTTGGCGAGTAATGATAATAGG
>JAAVXR010000065.1 GCA_022790755.1 Hespellia sp.
ACCCCAACATCTTCAAAAGCATTTATCACATACGAATCTGACCATTTCCAAATATGATATATTTTGTCGTGGTCAGCGCTTCCAACCCCATTGGGCCTCTCGCATGCAATTTCTGTGTACTGATTCCGATTTCTGCACCAAATCCAAATTCAAATCCATCGGTAAATCTGGTAGAAGCGTTCACATACACAGCGGCAGCATCCACCTCTTCCTGAAACCGCAGTGCATTTCTGTAATTTTCTGTGATAATCGCCTCAGAATGTCCGGTATTGTACCTGTTAATATGTTCAATTGCTTCCTGCATAGAATCTACAATTTTCATGGAGATCACTGCATCCAGATATTCCTTCCCCCAGTCTTCTTCTGTGGCCGGCACGATTTCAGAGGTATATCCGCAAGCCCTTTCATCTCCGCGTATCTCGACCCGATGTTCTTTCAGTCTCGCCAGAATCAGCGGAATCGCCTGTTCCGCCACTGCACTGTGAATCACCAAAGATTCACAAGCATTGCACACTCCCATCCGCTGGGTTTTGGCATTCTCGATGATCTCGGCCGCCATATTGAGATTTGCATACTCATCTACATAGATATGACAATTTCCCGTTCCCGTCTCAATCACCGGTACACTGCTATTCTCCACCACATTCGCGATCAGCCCTGCTCCACCTCTTGGAATCAATACATCAATATACTCCCGAAGCTGCATCATGTCTCTCACCATCTCCCGGCTAGTATCTTCCACCAGGATCACGGAATCCTGCGGAATCTTCCTCTTACAGAGCGATTCCTTGATGACGGACACAATCGCCTTGTTCGAGAAAATGGCATCGCTGCCTCCACGAAGGATCGTTGCATTTCCTGTTTTGAAACACAATCCAAACGCGTCGGCCGTCACATTTGGGCGGGACTCATATATGATTCCCACCACGCCAAGAGGCACTCTCTTTTTCCCAATCTGTAATCCGTTCGGACGTGTTTTCATGGAAAGGACATCTCCAACCGGATCCTCCAATGCAGCAATCTGCTCCAACCCAACCGCCATATCGTTGATCCTTTGCTCGTTCAGCTCCAGACGATCTATCAGAGACCTTTTCATCCCCCGCTCTTTTGCAGCTTCTACATCCCTATGATTCTCCTGCAAAATATAATCGGTTTTTCTCCGCAATTCTTCTGCAACAATAAGCAATCCTCGTTTCTTCTCTTCCTGGCCCAGCCGCGCCAGTCTCTTAGATGCCTCTTTCGCTCTTCGGCCGATAATCTCCATATATTCTCCCATGCTTTCCTCCATTCTGTGCACGTTTCACAGCACAAACAGGTATTAGTTTTTCGTCTTTTTCAATCGCTTTCCGGCCCTGCGATACTGCGGTTTTTCCTGGGCGATTTCATTCTCCTCATTTTCCGCATGTTCCCTTGATAAGAACAGTGTTCCGACTTTCTTTCCATTTATGATTTCATTGATCTCATAAATATTCTCGCCATTTGCAATAATCATATCCGCACCTGCATAAGTTGCAATCTTGGCCGCGGCAATTTTTGTTGCCATTCCTCCTGTTCCCACATCACTGGAAACCCCTTTCGCCATCTGCTCCAGCTCCGTGTCAATACGCGCAACCGTATGGATAAAACGTGCCTTCTCATTCTTCTTCGGGTCATCCGTATACAAGCCTTCAATATCTGACATCAGAATCAACAGATCCGCATCCACGAGCGCCGCTACATTTGCTGCCAAAGTATCGTTGTCCCCAAATCTTCCATATGAAAGCTCATCCACAGAAATCACATCATTTTCGTTGACAATCGGAACCACCTTCCTCCGGAGCAGTTCGTCAAAGGTACGCCTCGCCATCTTTCTACACTCCGGATTGATGATGGATTCCTTAGTTAGCAGGACTTGCGCCGTCAATTGGCTGTATTCGTTAAAAAATTTTTCATAGATCATCATGAGTCTTCCCTGCCCGACCGCTGCACACACCTGCTCTTCCTCTTCCGTTCGTGGCCTGCCTTTTATCCCCAACGCCTGACGTCCGATACCAACCGCGCCGGAAGACACCACAATCACTTCTTTCCCCCGGTTTTGCAGATTGATTAAAATACGGACAAATTTTTCCAGTTTATCCAAATTAATATATCCGGTTTCCGCATACGTCACTGTCGCGGTTCCCACTTTTATCACGATTCGTTTTTTATTTTTCAGATTTTCTCTTAGATTCGACATATCATCTTTTTATTTCTCACCTTAATCTCTCACTTTAATATGAGTTTCTCTCAACTGCATCTCCGTCACTTCGCCCGGCGCTCCGCACATCAGATCCTGTGCGTTTCCATTCATCGGGAATGGAATCACTTCCCGGATATTTTCTTCATTTCGAAGCAACATAATCATACGATCTACCCCTGGAGCCATACCGGCATGCGGCGGTGCACCAAACTGGAATGCATGATAGAGCGCTCCGAACTTCGCCCTCAAATCTTCCTCCGTATAGCCCGCAATCTCAAATGCTTTCACCATGATCTTCATGTCGTGATTTCGGACTGCGCCGGAAGACAGCTCCACTCCATTGCAGACAATATCATACTGGTAAGCCAGAATCTCCTCCGGCGCCTTCGTGTTCAAAGCTTCCAGACCGCCTTGCGGCATGGAGAACGGATTGTGGGTGAAGATCATTTTCTTTTCTTCTTTATCATACTCATACATTGGAAAATCATTGATATAACAGAACCGATATGCATGTTTCTCGCAGAGATCTAGACGATTTCCAAGCTCTGTGCGAATCTGCCCGGCGTACAATGCTGCCCTCTCTTCTTTGTCCGCGATAAAGAAAATGGTGTCTCCCGGCTCCAATCCCGCAATCTCGGCGATTTCAACTTTCATATCGTCTGGTATAAATTTATCAATCGGTCCTTTGTAGGTCTTATCCTCCTTGACTTCCAAATAACCAAGACCGCCCATCCCAATGGACTGTGCAAATTTCAATAGCTTCTCGTGAAATCCCTTGGACATATCTGCATGCACTTTGATCGCCCGTACCGTCTTCTTATGGAAAGGCTTAAACATACATCTCTGGAAGAAATCGGTCACATCCACGATTCGAAGAGGATTGCGAAGATCCGGTTTATCTGTGCCAAATTCCAGCATTGCCTGCTTATAGCTGAATACCGGATACGGAGCCTGTGTAATCACACTGCCCTCTGGCGCAAATTTCTCGAATGTGGAACTCAGCACCTCCTCTCCCACACGGAACACATCTTCCTGCGTCGCGAAGCTCATCTCAAAATCCAACTGATAGAATTCTCCCGGAGAACGATCTGCTCTGGCGTCCTCATCCCGGAAACAAGGTGCAATCTGAAAATATTTATCAAATCCAGATACCATCAGGAGTTGCTTATATTGCTGCGGCGCCTGCGGTAAGGCATAAAATTTTCCCTTAAATTTTCGGGACGGTACGATATAATCACGGGCACCCTCCGGAGAAGACGCGCACAAAATCGGTGTCTGAATCTCCAGAAATCCCATTTCTGTCATTTTCTCTCTTAAATAAGAAATCACCTGCGAGCGGAAAATCATATTGTCTCTTACCTTTTTATTTCTCAAATCAAGGTAACGGTACTTCAGACGCACATCTTCCCTCGTTTCCTTGGAAGTCATCACTTCAAATGGAAGCTGACGATATACCTTGCCGAGTATCGTGACTTTGTGAGCTTCCAGCTCAATGGTTCCGGTCGGAATCTTTGGATTGTACGTCTCCTCATCCCGGTGATCCACAACACCCTCAATCGAAACACAATCTTCTTTATTGATTCCTTCCAGAAGCTTCGTATCCCGCATTACCACCTGCAGGACTCCATACATATCGCGCAAATCAATAAAAGAAACGCCTCCGTGGTCCCGAATATTCTCCACCCATCCGGCCACCTTCAAGCTGACTCCCACGTCACCCTCGCCAATCTGATTCAAAACTCTGTCTCGATAAATACGATCTGTACTCATTTTATCTCTCCTTTTAACAATTTTTCTCACTCTATCTACAGGGCAACCGCCATTTTGTCTCTCATAAGTCCTATGATATCCGGATCAAAAGGTCCTTTCCAAAATTGATATTGGCAAACTGCACAAATTGTATTCTGTTTTGTGACTGTGGAGAATCTTAGAACTTCTTAATGTTCTGTCAATTACCCAGCAATTCGGCGGCATGGATGCCGACGAAAGCCCGATCTGCGCCACGGACGGCGCATTGAGGGCGGTTGCGTCCGTATCCTTCTTATTTTACGTCAGAACATTTAGAGGTTCTTAGATTCGGAACTCGGAACAAAGAAGAATACAATTTGTGCAGTTTGCTAGATGCAATTCAAAAAAGGACCTTTTGATCCGGGCATTATCCCATAGAAAGACAAAAAAACTGCCCATCCAAAACGTAACGTTCAGGACGAACAGATTATGTCCGCGGTACCACCTGAATTACTGCAATGCAGTCACTCACCGGTCTAAAACCTGCTGATTCTCGCACAGCAAACGGCGCACCTACTGGTCGATATATCACAATCGACGTTCAGATTGCGGCTGATAAAGTGTTATTCGTACAGATTCACTTTGCGGAGTTTCCACCACATCCCCGCTCTCTGGAAACGATAATCTGCACTACTTCTCTTCGTCATCGCCATTTGCTGTGAATTATACCTTACCACTTTCTGATTGTCAACGGTATTTTTCTATTTGTCTTTCCAACGCAAGCAGTCTCTTTTTTACTTCTAATCCCGCCGCATATCCGGTCAAGCTTCCGTCCGCACCAAGTAAACGATGACACGGTATCAGAATACTGATGGGATTATGCCCGACCGCTCCTCCCACGGCCTGTGCGGACATCGTCTCTCTACCCATTTCTATCGCTAATTTCTTCGCCAGCGCGCCATAAGTCGTGGTTTCTCCGTACGGGATTTCCAATAGATGTTTCCAGACTTTTCTGCGAAACTCGCTCCCTTTTGGAGCCAGAGGCGGCAGAAAATCCGGTTTTTTCCCCGAGAAATACTGGTCCAACCAACGCCTTGTCTCTTCAAAAATTGGCAAATCCTTTTTCCTCATCTCCCGTTCCAATGTGCTGCCAAAATATTTCTGTCCCTCAAACCAAAGTCCTGTTAACTCTTTTTCATTTCCCGCCAGCAAAATCTCTCCGACTGGTGAATGGTAATCTGTCGTGTATTCCATTATTTCACTTCCCCTTCTTTTGCCGCTGGGTCCCGCATTTGGTAAACCCGCGTCCACTCTTTCGTCTCGTCATTTCGTTCTACCTCCGATCGGCTTCCAGAAAGAAACCTGGTCAACTCATATCCATTTACCCATATTTCGTTATTTCCATCTCTCTGTGATTCATCAAAGATCAATTGCAGACCAAAATGTAAATGATACTCATCAATATTGTTCACATTCTCCTCTTTGCTATATCCCGTACGGCCCACATAGCCAATTACATCCCCGGCCTGCACGATATCTCCCTCTTTCAACCCTTCCGCGTAAGGGCGATTCTGTCGAAGATGTGCATAATAATAATACCGGATTCCATCGAAACTTTCCAGTCCTATACGCCATCCTCCGTACTGATTCCATCCCAAAGCCGTCACTCTTCCAGATTCCACTGCGATCACAGGAGTTCCGACCTGCGCCATCATGTCGTGTCCCAGATGATTTCTTTTATATCCATAACTCCTCGAAACCCCAAAATCATCATAATCCGAATAGGGAAAGCTCTTGGCAATCGGATTAAATGCCTTCAGTCCATAAAACGATTTCCAAACTTTCCGTTCTCCAGTCTGTATTTTATACTCACCTACCAATCCCCCAAGAACCGCACTATACGCTTCCTCATAATAATTATAATATTGAAGTTCTTCCCGATATTGTTCAATTTCTTTTTCCCCAGAAAGTAACTGTTTTGCCACTGCCGTCATATCTTCCGGTTTATAACTTGTGAAATCCCCTCCATACTTTGCTCCAAGGACCGCGAGCAGTTGAATCCAATCTAAATGCATCTTTTCTGTGTATGTATCCACGTCATATTGATAAGCCTGCTTCATTGCCTCACTGGTGACATTAAACTCTACCCATTTTATATATGTATTTTCTTCCTGTTTTCCATATTTTTCTAGATCTTCTATACTCCCAATATATGAAGCATCCCCGACATTGACTACCGTCCCTGATTCTGTTTCTTTCCACTTTCGATCTGACGTTTGACGTAAATTATGTTTCTGCTGCTGTTCCAAAAACTGCCCCCAGGGACTTCGCCGTATATGATATTCTTCGGCCATCCCATTCAAATATGATATTTTATCTGCTGCCAGAAATGCACAGACAAAAAGCAACGCCGCTGCCCCCATCACGATTCCACGCCACGAACTTACAAATTTTCGCATATATTTCTCCCGTTTTCCTCTTGTCATTACCATTCACAGTAACTCCTTATCAAAAGATATGCACAAGGAATTTTAAAAAACACTTGCATTTTGGGAAAAATAATGCTATGATACAAATTGTTCGCGGGTGTAGTTCAATGGTAGAACACCAGCCTTCCAAGCTGGACACGTGGGTTCGATTCCCATCACCCGCTCTTTTGTCAGGAAATTCTTGGTTAGAATTTCCTGATTTTTTTATTCTTACTTTAAAGGTTGTCCTGTATGATCTCCCATTTCGTTGATTCGCAGAGATACATCGAGAACGCGCCAGACACACGTTCAAACGGTCCTACATATAATACAAAACAAATTCAAACGGATGTCACGCAAACCTGTCATAAAGAAAGGTAATATAGGTATACCCAAAGGGCACACCGTAATACGTGCGCTCTGCGCGGGTAATTAAGGTATTGATTATGCACAACAAAATAGAATGTAACACTGCTATAGCTCATAAGAAAAACCAAAGAACATTGATTGATTTACACTGTGACACTTTGAGTGGACTTTTAAAAATGGATTTTCAAGAGAGCATCCGACAAAACCATCTGCAAGTAAATTTAGAAGGGATGCAAAAGGCAGGAACCATGGTACAATTTTTCGCCTGTTTTGTGAACGCTGCTTCATACAATGACGTCCCCAATGACATTTGGGATAGCGCATACCAGGATGTACTCAAAATGGCTGCAAAAATGGAACAAGAAACCGATGATGAACTACGCATTGCCCGCAATATCGACGAAATACAAGAACATTTCAAAAACGGACAGATTTCCGCCATTCTGACGGTAGAAGAAGGTGGGGTTCTAAACGGCGATCTGCATCGTCTGGAACATTTATATGCGAAAGGAATCCGTCTCATCACGCTCACCTGGAATTATGAGAATTGCATCGGATACCCAAACTCCCCCGATCCATCAAAGATGAAAAAGCCTTTAAAGCCATTCGGCCTGGAAGTGATCCATCGTATGAACGAGCTGGGAATGATGATAGACGTCTCTCATCTCTCAGACGGTGGTTTCTGGGACTGTATCCAATATAGTCAGGCGCCGGTAGTCGCCTCCCACTCTAATGCACGAGCTCTGAACAATCACCCGCGCAACCTTTCCGACGACATGCTAAAAGCCCTCGCCGAAAAAGGCGGTATCGCTGGACTAAACTTTTACCCCGCATTTCTGCACAAATCGAATCAAGAAGCGACGGTTCAGGATATTGCACGCCACGCAGCTTACATGATTCAGACCGCGGGGGAAGACCTTCCCGCAATCGGGACCGACTTTGATGGGTTCGATGCACCGGATATCACAGGCTATCCATCTTCAGTCCAAGAGATGGAGCTGGTCTATGAGTGCATGAAAAGATACGGCATCTCTGAACGTCAATTGGATAAAATCTGGTCTGGAAATGCACAGCGTATCCTGCGAGAAATTTTGTAAAAGCTTCATATGTCGTCCAGTGACTTTGTCACTGAACAAACGAAATTCCTCCTATATATTATAAAAAACGGGAGGAATTTTTTATGGTAAAACGAAAAGCTATTGTCAATAAAAATGAATGCGTTGCATGCGGATGCTGCATCAAAGTCTGTCCAAGGGCTGCAATTACGATTCCTTCTGGAATCCACGCTACAATCAACGATGCATTGTGCGTCGGGTGCGGAAGATGTGCAAAAGAATGCCCCGCAAGCATCATAACTCTGGAGGTGGCCAAACAATGAACCAAAAGAAAAGATGGTATGATTACCTTTGGATATTTTCTCTTTCGTATCTTACCTTAGGATTTTTTAACATTCTATTTGCATGGCTTGGACTTCTGTGTTTCTTTATTCCACTTCTGATTGCAATTATGAACGGGAATAAAGCTTACTGCAACAAATATTGTGGCAGAGGCCAGTTATTTTCTCTTGTAGGCGGTAAATTTGGACTTTCCCGCAAAAAAGATATTCCCAAATGGATGAAATCAAAGTACTTTCGATACGGTTTTTTGATTTTCTTTTTCGTAATGTTTTTTTTGATGTTGTGGAATACTTATCTGGTATTCGCCGGTGCAAAGAACTTGAAACAAATCGTAACACTACTGTGGACATTCAAAGTGCCCTGGAATTGGGCATATCACGGAACTGTATTCTCGGATGGTGTGGCACAGTTTGCTTTTGGCTTTTACAGTGTAATGCTCACATCCACCGTTCTTGGATTCATCACCATGATTTTGTTCAAACCTCGTTCCTGGTGTGTCTACTGTCCAATGGGAACTATGACCCAACTCATATGCAAAGCAAAAGCAAAAAATGTAACTTCATCACAGAACTCTCAGAAATAAAAGTTTAAGATAAAGACACAATCAAGAAAGGAAGGATCTCTACTATGGCAGTATTAAATATTAACAAAAATAACTATGACCAATTAAAAAACAGCGATAAACCCGTTCTCCTGGATTTCTATGCCGATTGGTGCGGCCCCTGCCGCATGGTCTCTCCTCTGGTAGACGAAATCGCAGAAGAAAATCCACAATACGTTGTGGGCAAAATCAACGTAGACAATGAACCGGAACTTGCTCAGTCATTCGGCGTTTTAAGCATACCGATGCTTGTTGTCATGAAAGATGGTAAAATCATCAATCGCTCAGTGGGTGCAAAACCAAAAGCCCAAATTCTTTCCATGCTGGAAACACACTAGAGCGTGAGTCCTCGCAGGCGTTTTTTATCCAAAATCTTGATTCCTTTTCGCGAGACTTCAACAATCCCTTCATTGACAAAATATTTCAACATTCTTGACACGACCTCACGAGCAGAGCCAATATAACGGGCGATCTGTTCGTGAGTAAGTGTTATGATATCACTCCCGGTTCTCGCAGACTCATCGGAAAGAAAAATAGCAAGCCGTTTGTCCATACTCATGAACAGAATCTGCTGCATGACCCACATTACATCGGAAAACCGGCCGACCGCCGTCTCCAAAGCAAAGATCTTTATGCTTGGATTTCTCTCCGAAACCGCTGCAAAAGCCGGACCACTGATCACATAACACTCACTGTCCTCCTCGGCGTCTATAAACACATCAAAAGTAATGCTCTCCAGAACGCAGGAGGCAGACAACATACACATATCTCCCTTATGTAGCCGATAAAGGGTGATATCTTTACCGGAATCGGACATCATGTAGAGTCGCAAGCTACCGGATTGAACAAGGATGACACCGGAACACTCGCTGCTATCATGAATATTTGCCCCTTTCAGATAGGTTTGAATCGAAGAATGGCGGCAAATAAAATCTTGTTCCCTCTCCGATATTTCTCCCCAAAAAGGAAAGATTTCTTTATAAACTTCCTCAAACATCATCAATGACAACCGTGCTCGCCACAGCCGTGTTCACCACAAGTATGGCCTTCTCCATGATGATCGTGATGATCACAATGTACATCTGGATCGTAAGAAAGATTTCCCGCAACGAAGCTTTCAACCGCTTTATCCGCATCTCCTGAAACACCGCCAAACAACCGGATACCCGCTTGTGCCAAAGCATTCTGCGCTCCACCTCCGATACCACCGCAAATAAGCACATCAATCTTCTGCTCAAAGAGCAGTCCTGCCAGTGCACCGTGTCCGCTTCCATTCGTGGAAATCACTTCAGAATCTGTGATCTGATCCCCCTCAACCGTATACAATTTAAACTGTTCGGTATGACCAAAATGTTGAAAAATCTGTCCATTCTCATAGGTTACTGCAATTTTCATTGATTCGACTCCTTTTCTGTTATTTTACACAACGTCTGTGGCAACCGCCGCAGTAACAGTGCTTTTCCTCACCACTGCAAAGAATATAATCACCGCCTTCAATCCGAATCGCACAACCGCCCACCAGCGCGCCGGCGATCTTCCCTCTCGCACAGTCGTAGATACTCTGGATTGTAGTGCGGGAAACCTGCATAAAACCTGCACATTCTTCCTGTGAAAAGCCTTCCTTATCAATCAACCGTATCGTTTCAAATTCGTCCACGGTCAACGTGATACATTCACTGGCACCACCAACAGGATAAAATTCACTGATCTTAGGAAGACAACAGACTTTTCTGCATTTTCTCGGTCTCGGCATAATGATTTCCTTTCATTGTGTTTCTGACATATGTCAGTTATGTTGATATCATACTATCATTTCCGGTATATGTCAATAATATGATATTATCATATTAAAAAGAAACTTACACAAAAAACCAGCAAAAACCCCTCTTTTGGTCTCTACTGGTTTCCCTTGTCATCTGATTTTATCGCATCGAAATCAACGGTCCCTTCATTCCCGGGCTCTTCTTATTTCTCCACTTCCTGCATCTTCATCGCACGCACTTTCAACGGAAGACCAAACAGATTGATAAATCCTTCTGCGTCGTGATGATCATACAATTCTCCCGTTGTAAAGCTTGCCAGAGATTCACTGTACAGGGAATACGGTGAAGTCTCGCCGGCTTTGATAATATTCCCTTTGTAAAGTTTGAATTTTACTTCTCCGGTCACATATTGCTGTGTCACATCAATGAATGCCTGTATCGCCTCACGAAGCGGTGTAAACCATTTACCCTCGTATACAATCTGTGCGAACTTATTGCCAAGATCTTTCTTTACCTCGTAGGTCGCACGATCCAGAACCAATTCCTCCAATTGTTCATGAGCTGCCATCAGAATGGTTCCCCCCGGCGTCTCGTAGACTCCGCGTGATTTCATTCCAACGACACGATTCTCCACAATATCAATGATGCCAACGCCATGTTTTCCGCCCAGTGCGTTCAGCTCAGTGATAATTTCCGATGTTTTCATCTCTTTCCCGTTCAAACTCTTCGGAACACCAGCCTCAAACGTCATGGTTACATACTCACCCTCATCCGGCGCCTTTTCCGGAGACACACCCAATACTAAAAGATCATCATAATTCGGTTCATTTGCGGGATCTTCCAGCTCCAGACCTTCATGACTGATATGCCACAGATTACGATCACGGCTATAACTGTGTTTTGCATCAAACGGAAGATCAATTCCATGTTGCTGACAATATGCAATCTCATCCTCACGGGACTGCATCGTCCAGACATCTGTCATCCTCCATGGGGCAATAATCTTAAGATCCGGCGCCAGCGCCTTGATGCCAAGCTCAAAACGAATCTGATCATTTCCCTTTCCAGTCGCGCCATGACAGATCGCCGAAGCATTTTCTTTTCGTGCAATCTCTACCAACTTCTTCGCAATAACCGGC
Organism: Hespellia sp.; assembly: GCA_022790755.1. Taxonomy (GTDB): domain Bacteria; phylum Bacillota; class Clostridia; order Lachnospirales; family Lachnospiraceae; genus Mediterraneibacter_A. The sequence continues at coordinate 11,684 of JAAVXR010000065.1, forward strand.
CGTGCCATAGACGTCCCCAGAAGATATTTATTCTCATAGACTGCTCCGGCTTTGACACAAGGCATAATGTACTCATCACAGAACTCATCAATGATGTTCTCAATATATAATTTGGACGCCCCAGACAGTTTTGCCCGTTCTTCCAGTCCATCCAGTTCTTCTCCCTGCCCGCAGTCAATACAACAGCAGATAACTTCATAGTCAAAATTCTCCTTCAACCACGGAATAATTGCCGTAGTATCTAATCCACCAGAATACGCCAATACTACTTTCTCTTTACTCATAATTTCCTCCATTCTACTTCACATGTTCTGTAACTTGAATAAAATCAATTTTCTGATTATTTTTATTGTAACACAGACCACAGAATCTTTTTCCGAGCGTCTGCTTATTTTTGACAAAACTTACTATACACCAGTTATAATATTTATGCAAGTATAATTTGAAAAAAATCCTGTTTTATGCATAAAATCATTTTAAAATGCATAAAAATACATTTTTATCCTTTCTATTCCTATAAAACCGCCGCCGATTAGACGGCATAAGTTCAGAAGTCAAATGCGTCCTCATAGCTTTCATTCAAAGATTTGTACTGAGAGTATAAATTCCCATTTTTTTACATATTCTAATAACAATATTCCCACTTCGTTCGCTCATTTGTGGGTGCAGGAAGGTTTAACGGGAAAATTGTCTATCCATCCAAAAATAAAAAGGAGCTTCCCATGAAACCTAAAATCGGAATCATCGTCTGTGCTTTATCAGACAATCGCCAATTTGTAACCAATACGTACATTCAAGCAATCCATCATGCCGGCGGGCTGCCGCTAATCATCCCCATGATAAAATCATCCTCTTCCATTGAATCTTATACGTCTCTTTGCGATGGCTTTCTATTCTGTGGCGGAAACGATATCACACCGCTTTTATTCGGGCAGGAACCCCGCGAAGGAATTGGCGAGACGGATATTACACTGGATCTGTTCCAGATTCGGTTAATGAAGCGAGTATTGGAATCCAAAAAACCCATTCTTGCCATCTGTCGAGGCTTGCAGGTCTTAAATGTAGCATGCGGCGGAACCATTTACCAGGATATCGCCCTACAACCCGGGAAATCATTAAGCCACATGCAGCATTCATCCTCCCGTCGCGAAGTCAGTCACAAAATCATCTGTACAAAAGGCACATTGCTTTATAAAATCACCGGCCCTTACTGCTTTGTCAATAGTTATCATCATCAGACAATTGGAGAGCCCGGTGAAGGGCTGCTCGTCTCTGCCACCGCCAGCGACCGTACTATCGAAGCCGTTGAGATGCCGTCACATCCATTCGTGATTGGCGTACAGTGGCATCCGGAATGTATGTACCGATCTTCCTTTGAAATGCGACAATTATTTTCTCTTTTTATTCAAAAGAGCAGAAAATAAAAGTTCTCCTTTCGATTTGACATATTCCTCCTATTTTGGGACATAATAACTCCTGAAAAACAATAAAGGAGGAATACACATGACTGATATTTCAATTCTTGATCTTCAGAACCTTCGCCATTTGATCGGAGGATATTCTACCACTCACTGCAAAATGCAGGATTATGCTTCTCAGGCAAAAGATCCAGAAGTAAAACAGCTTTTCCAGCAGGCAGCAGACTCCGCAATGAAAAACAAACAGGAACTTATGAAATTCTTATAGGAGGAAGAGAAAATGGACGAAAAAACAATGGTTTCCGACGCTTTGGTCGGAGTAAACGGAGAATTAAAAATGTTCGGTGAAATGATTCCACAGACAGAAAACACAGAACTGAAACAGTGTCTGAAACAGATGCGCAATCAATGTGAGATGTCTCAGGAAAAATTGTATCAGGTAGCAAGGGAAAAAAGTTACTATGTTCCCGCTGCAAAAGCGACTACCAGCGAAGTAGAGCACGTGAAAAATATCTTGACTCAATAATTTTTTATACGGCATCGGTATAGATTTGAGCAGTCAAAAACTCTCTGCCATATGTTTCGGCACTGCATACAAAAATCGTTTGACAGATTTACGTGTATACAATGCCAAACCACAACATAGCAGAGAGTTTTTGTAATTACTGAATGTATAGGACAACCATCAAACAAATCTTTTATCATAGTGTCTTAGCATCCAACGTTAATAACACATCGTTCTCTCTTTCATCTCTTTATATAACCGCTCGGACAATGGTACCGGAACCTGCAGCCTTCTGGCCTCCCGGACTAAATATCCACCAAAAGACTCCAACTCCGTCTGTCTCTTTGCATCCATATCTCTGCGCATGGAACTTGTGGAATCGCCCTTTTGTTCCACTTCAAACCGATATAGCTGTTCTTTATAATGGTTTTCCGGAAGCTGAATTCCTTTGGCCTCTGCCACAGCCATCACTTCTTTCAAGATGGTTCGATATTCTTCCAATCGTTTCTCATTCTTCCGAATCTCATCCGTCGTCGCCGAATAATATGCTGTCAGCACGTTATATGCGCAATTCAACCCATATTTTTTCCAGACTGCCTGCTGAATATCCGCTTCTACGCGACAGTCAATCCCGGCTTGTATCATCAGTTGTTCCGTCCTTTGAATCGCACTTTCTTCCTGCGCATTCGGATGTTTCACACCAATATGTACGTGAACGATGTCCGACTCCTGATTGACAGAAAAATCCGGATTCGTATACCCAATAATATAGACCACTGCATCCAAAACGATTCCCTTTCCAACCTGCCGACGAATCCGCTCCCCAGCGTCCACACCATTCATAATCGGTACTATTACCGTGTCCTCCGTCACGACCTCCCGAAGTCCGGGACAAATATCGTCCAGAGAGTAATTTTTCAAACAGATAAAGATATAATCCTGCGGACCCGCCTCCCGAATATTCTCGACTACCATTTTGGGATGCACTGTCAATTCCCCGAGCACATCACTGTGCATACGAAACCCTTCCCGCTCGAATGCTTCTTTCCTTTTCCCTCTAGCAACAAATGTCACATGATCATATGTATTCCCCAACGCTCCCGCAATGTATCCTCCTACACCACCAATTCCAATTACTGCAATTTTACACATTTTTTCCTCCATTCTTGTACGTTTCGCAATTGTATCTTTTGACACCCGAATCCTGTTTCACAGCAGCCCGCAAAAAGAAAGTCTATACATATTACCCCAGTATTCTTTTCAACACACCTGCACTGCTGCTGTGACAACATTCTACCTTTTTGTAAATATCTTTACTTTTTTACCCGAGAGCGACATCCAACACCATCATAATCAAGAATCCCACCGCAAATCCAATAGTCCCGATATTGGAATGTTCTCCATCCGAGGCTTCTGGAATCAACTCCTCCACCACTACATACAGCATCGCACCTGCCGCAAAAGAAAGAAAATACGGGAGAAGCGGTTCCACAAAAGAAGCCAGCAAAACCGTAATGCCAGCCCCAATCGGTTCCACGATGCCGGACAAGGCTCCCATCAAAAGTGCTTTTCTCTTCGACATTCCTTCACTGGAAAGTGGCATGGATATGATCGCCCCTTCCGGAAAGTTCTGAATGGCTATCCCCACCGACAAGGTAAACGCCCCTGCCATCGTAAGTGTGCTGTTCTCCGACAGCATTCCTGCAAATGCCACTCCCACTGCCATTCCCTCTGGAATATTATGCAATGTCACCGCCAGGAGCAGCATCGTCGTCTTACTCAGTGAATTTTTTATTCCTTCCGGACGGCTGCTATTCACGTGCAGATGCGGAATCAGAAGATCCAGCAGTAATAAAAACAAGATCCCCAATACAAATCCAAATGCCGCCGGGAAAAACGCCAGTTTTCCCATTTCTTCCCCCATATCTATGGCTGGAATCAAAAGGGACCAGACGGAAGCCGCCACCATAATTCCCGACGCAAATCCCAACAAAACTTTCTGCACTAACGGCCGCATAACGCCACGCATAAACAAAACACAAGCGGCGCCTGCCGTCGTCCCTGCAAATGGAATCAGAATTCCAATCAATATTTCCAATTTATCCCACCTTATCGCAATTTTATTTTATCATCGCCATAGAATAAACCCCTGCTCTTTCAGCCATTTTTGACGATTCTTGTAATCCGGAAGCACCGACTCCACAATCTGATAAAATGCTTTGGAATGATTCATTTCCTTTCTATGCGCCAGCTCGTGTACAACAACATAATCAATCACCTCATCCGGGGCAAGCATCAACCTCCAGTTAAAGTTTAGATTTCCCTTACTGCTGCAGCTTCCCCAGCGAGTTTTTTGCTCCCGAATCGAAATTTTTCCAAAAGTAACTCCCAGTTTCTCCGCATAAAATGCGGTTTTTTCCGGTAGTATCTTCTGCGCCCGTTTTCTGTAAAGTTGCTTTTCTTCCTCCGTAAGCGGTGGACCCAATTCTTCCTTTTGCTCTTGCATTTTTGCAAGCCTACAACGAATCCACTCTTCATGTGCTGTCAAAAATTCACGGATTCTCTTCTGGGAATAACCACAAGGAGCCTTTACCAATATCTCAGCCTCCTCTGTTACAACAACGGCAATTGATTTTCGTTGGGAGAAGACCACTCTATAATCCATCTTCATTTTCTTTCTCTAGATAATCTTTTACCAGCATAAGCTCTTCCACAATCAGACAATTCTCGAAAGCTTTGCCGTGTATTCCTTGCATACAATCTTCCAACCCAATCCAACGTACCGATTCCACCTCTTCTTCCTGTAAACGCAAAGAAGCAACGTCCACATCCTTTTTCAGCACAAAAACCGTACTCAGTTCATGATTCCTAAAAGGTTTCCCATAGAATTCTGTCTCAATAGATGCCTCCAGAGTTCCCACAAATCGTAGTTCTTCTTTCGAAGCTTCTATTCCCAGCTCTTCTTTCAATTCTCGAACTGCGGAATCCAATGCATCACTCCCCGCCGGGATATGCCCAGCCGAAGAAATATCATAACACCCTGGAAAAGCGTCTTTTCCCTCTGCTCGCTTCTGGAGCAAAACATCATACCCCGTCTGTCGATTCCCACGCACCAACCAGGTATGCGAAGTGCGATGAAAACTCCCTTCCCGATGAATCACAGTCCGCTCCCCCACTCTGCCACTTACGGTTCCATCCGGATTCAGAATGTCGATCAGTTCCATCGGACATCCGTCCAGGACTGCTTCCTGCAATACATTATGCTCATAATGAAGCTTTAGTGAAAAGAATGGAGCATTCTCCTCCAATAAACGGAAAAAAATGCGATCTCCCTCCCAGAGATTCAACCGGGAGATTTCGGACTTGGGGACCCATTCCAGAATTCCTTCCTCACAATCCGTCAATTCCCCTGTAAATGCATCTGCGGTGTATAGACACATATACTCCGGCTCCAACTGATCGCAGAGAAAGGTAACGATCCCGCGAAAAACATAATGCGTCAAAGTAAGTCCCGTTTCCTCCATTGCCTCCCGCAGCAGACAGTCTTCCGGACTTTCCCCATACTCAAAGTGTCCGCCAATTCCAATCCATTTATCCTTATTCACATCATTTTTTTTCGAAATTCGATGCATCATCAGATATTTTTCATCTTGTTCCACATAACAAAGCGTTGTAAGTCCCATTTTGTATCTCTCCTGTCTGATTGTAATTCACTCTATCAATCAATCGCATGCAAAAACCGCTCCCCGTACTTCTGAAGCTTGTACTCCCCAACTCCACTGATCTTCAGCATTTCCTTCTGCGTATGCGGTCTTGCCGCGCTCATCAACACCAATGTCTTATCCGAAAAGATAATATATGGCGGCACCTTCTCCTCGGATGCGATCTGCCTGCGCAGATCGCGAAGCCGTTCGAATACTTCCAGATCTTTTTCTGACAAAGCCGACACCGCGCCTGTTTTCTTTTGCTTTTTGACTGCTTTCTTCTTCTCCGGTTCCTCTTTCGCGAGCTTCATAAAAATTTTTCCATCTATCTCCAGAAAACATACTGCCTTTTCCTGCAAAGACAGCACCGGATACTCGTCATTGCTCATCTCAAGATATCCCTCGAAAATCAGCTCATTCACGATTTGCCTGAGACGCGGCATTGTTACTTTCGATAATCTTGCGTATTCTGGATTGCGCTCCAGTCCACGGCTCATAATTTTCTGGCTCTTCGCACCGCGCAGAATATCCAGAATCATCGTCATTCCATAACGCATCCGATTCGCCCTGATACAGGAAAATATGGAACGTGCTGCTTCCGAGATATCTATCTCTTCATATTTCGTCAGACAATTCTGACAGTTTCCGCAATATTCTCCGCTTTTTTCTCCAAAATATTGCAAAATATAGTTCCGCAGACAATTGCTGGTAAAACAATAAAAGGTCATCTGTTTCAATCGTTCCAGATCTCGTTCCTGTACGATCTGTCGGTTCAGCGCATCCAGTTCCTCATTGTCCTCCCCATGTTCAATCAGAAACCGATTCGTCCGCACGTCCATCGGTTCATAGTATAAAATGCACTCCGCCGACTCACCGTCCCTTCCCGCGCGTCCCGCTTCTTGGTAGTAGCTTTCCATATTTTTTGGCATATTGTAATGCACCACAAAGCGAACGTCCGATTTGTCGATCCCCATTCCAAAAGCGTTCGTCGCCACCATAATCTGCCGGCGATCAAAGATAAAGTCGTCCTGGTTTTCTCTGCGTTCCTCATCCGAAAGCCCGGCATGATATCGTGTCACAGAGAATCCGTCCTCCCGCAGGCGATAACTGACCTCCTCCACACTTTTTCGGGTCAGGCAATAAATAATGCCACTGCTTCCCCGCATGTCGGCTTCTTTCTTCTTTAGATATGCCACCAACTCTCGATATTTATCCGCTGGTTTCCGAACCGCAAAGAAAAGATTATTCCGGTCAAATCCGGTCGTCACAATCGTCGGACTATGTAATTGCAGAATATCAAGAATATCATCCCTCACGTCCGCTGTCGCCGTCGCCGTGTAAGCTCCAAGGATCGGACGATAAGGCAGCTTCCGTAAAAACTCCAGAATTTTGAGATAGCTTGTCCGGAAATCCTGACCCCACTGAGACACGCAATGCGCCTCATCGACCGCCAGAAAAGAAATTTTCACCTGTGAATCCAACGCAAACTCCAAGAAACGCTCGCTCTCCAGCCGCTCCGGCGCCACATAAATGATTTGATACCGCCCCTGTCGTGCAAACTGTAAAGCCTTTTGATACTGACCGGCACTCAGAGAACTATTCAAAAAGGCCGCGTGAATTCCAACCTGATTCAGAGAACTGACCTGGTCCTTCATCAGAGAAATCAGCGGCGAGATCACCAGGGTAATTCCTTCCAGCATCAATGCCGGAATTTGGAAACACATGGACTTCCCCGCGCCGGTCGGCATAATTCCCATCACGTCCCGGCCATCCAGAACTGCTTCTATGAGCGCAGACTGTCCTTCCCTGAAATCTTCATATCCAAAATACTGTTTCAAAAACGCTCTTGCATCCTGGATTTGATTTTGATTCATGTATTTCCTCCATTCTTAAGTTCATTCTTGGATTTATTCTTTGGCTCATTCTCAGATTTTCCCAGGCGCACTTCTTCCACCTGCTCCGCCAGCTCTTCATCCAGATAGTGAAACAGATAATTGCGCTCTCCGTTTCTTTTCGACAAATACTCCTCCCGAATCTGCCGGTTCACAGACTCTACCTCTTCCCACAATTCCGTCGCTGATAACAAAAGACACCCCTGACCACGAATGATCACCTGCTCCGTCGCATCGGACGTCGCCACGGTCACATGATATTTTCGCCCGATTTCATGAGCTGTTTTTTCAATATACTGATCTGCGGTTTCCGCTTCTTTTGTATATACCACATAGATATTATGATATTTCTGCACTTCCCCAGGATATCCCTTCAAACGGTAAGCATCAAATACCAGAATTACCGTACATTTCTTAAACCCTTGATAATTGCTGAGCAAATCCTGAAGTCGTCCTCTGGCTCCGTCCATATTACGCTCCGCCAGATCCCGAAGCTCTTCCCAGGAAAAAATAATATTATACCCATCCACCAGCAAATATTCTCGCAGTGGTTCTTTCTCCAACCTGCTGCCCTTTACCGAAGATGAAGTTTGTTTCGTCTTTCCATAGGTAAACTTCCGTCGCTGCTGCCTTGGCTTGTACGCTTGCTCGATCATCTTCTGCAGTTCTTTTTCTTCCTCCCAGGATAATGTAGCCGCAGAATAGCTCTTGCTTGCAGGCGCCGGCCGCAAAGGCATATCCGGCTCCTCCGAGCATTTTGATTCCTCTCCCAGGTGCAGGCCGCTCTCCACATGCATATACTCCTCCACCTGATCCCATTTCACAGGAAATCCTGCCCCGTGCGCACAGAATACCGAACCAGTCGGATTTTCCAGATCACTCTCAGAATCATACAAGATCTGCTCCAATACCTCCTGTGCATTATGACATGGATAGTATCCTTTCAAAGTACACGAAAGACGTCCCTTACCTCTGGTATAAGAAGTCACTTCCATCTGATAATCCCGCATCTTGGATACCGGCGCATCTCCTTGTAATACTGCTGTCCCATCTTCCTGGACCGGCAGCTCAAACTTGCCGTGCATTCTCTGCAGATCAGACATCGCTCTTCCAACCATCTCTGCGGGCACTTCCAGCCGATACTGATAGTAAGGTTCCAACAACACGCTCTCTGCCTTTTTCAACCCCTGTCTCACTGCACGGTAAGTTGCCTGGCGGAAATCTCCTCCCTCCGTATGTTTCTGATGCGCCCGCCCGGTAATCAGCGTAATCTTCATGTCCGTGATCGGCGAACCACTTAAGACTCCCTTATGCTCCTTCTCCTCCAGATGTGTCAAAATCAGTCTCTGCCAGTTGACATCCAGAATATCCGTACTGCAATCGGAGACAAACTGCAGACCGCTTCCGCGCTCTCCCGGCTCCAACAGCAAATGTACTTCCGCATAGTGCCGAAGCGGCTCAAAATGTCCCACACCTTCCACCGGTTTCGCAATCGTTTCTTTGTATACAATGTTTCCCTGTCCGAATTGGACAGACAAACCAAAACGTTCCTCTATCAGACTTTTCAAAATTTCCGTCTGTACTTCCCCCATAATCCGAGCATGAATCTCCTGTAAAGTTTCATTCCACAGAATATGAAGCAGCGGCTCTTCTTCCTCCAACTGCCGCAATTGCTGTAAAACGCGATGGACATCGCATCCTTCCGGCAACTCAATTCGATAGTTCATCACTGGTTCCAATATCGGAAGCTCCGAGACAATTTCATTTCCCAGCCCCTCTCCCGGATAAGTCTGATCCAGCCCCGTCACCGCACAAATCATCCCTGCCTCTGCTTCGGGAACCACCTCATACTTTGCCCCTGAGTAAATTCGTATTTGATTCACCTTTTCCTCCCAGGAGTCACTCCCATCTCGCAACGAACCCTGAACCAAATCTTTTACCCTAAGCATCCCACCGGTAATCTTGAGATGTGTCAGTCGATTACCCTGCTCATCCCTAGAAATCTTGTACACTTTCGCACCAAATTCCCCCGGATAACTTGATGACTTTGCTAATCGTTCAATTCCTCTCAAAAAGACTTCCACACCCGTCTGCTTCAACGCAGAACCAAAAAAACACGGAAACAACCTGCGCTCCGCGATCAGGCGTGTGACATCGGAAACATCCACATTTCCGGTTTCCAAATATTTTTCCAGAACCGCATCCTCGCACATAGCGATCGCCTCCAGAAATTCCTCTTTCTTCCAGAATTGATCTGCCTCCTGGCTGAAATCCACACAATTTTCATCCAGATGTTTCCGCAGTTCTCTCAACAACGCCTGTCTGTCCGCCCCTTCCTGGTCCATCTTATTGACAAACAAAAAAACCGGTATCTGATACCGTTTCAAGAGTCTCCAGAGCGTTTCCGTATGTCCCTGTACGCCGTCCGCACCGCTGATCACCAGAATCGCGTAATCCAGCACCTGCAACGTCCGCTCCATCTCTGCAGAAAAATCCACATGCCCCGGCGTATCCAGGAGCGTGATTTTCAGATCTCCCAGTGAGAACGCCGCCTGCTTGGAGAAAATGGTGATTCCTCTGGCTTTCTCCAGCGCAAACGTATCCAGAAAGGCGTCTTTGTTGTCCACCCTGCCAAATTTGCGAATGCTGCCGCTCTGATATAAAATACTCTCTGATAAAGTGGTCTTGCCGGCGTCCACATGGGCCAGAAGGCCAATCGTAATATGCTTTTGTAGTTTTTTACCAAATTTGTCTAATATATTTTCAGACGTATCTTCCATAGAAAATACCCCTTTCTGTGATTTATCACAACACCCGGATGATTTCATCTATACCGATTCAGGTATCAAAAAGTGTTTTCTCAGAGTGTACCTGTCAAATTGCGCAAAATGTGTTCGAAATTGTGACTGCGCAGAATCTTAGTACTTCTTAATTTTCTGCCAAACTACAGCAAATAATAAGTATTTATCTTTCATTGTATATTTATAAAAAACTCTTCAAAAATACCGACTGATATATCGAACCCAAAAGAATATTCATCCATGCTGTCTTTTTCAAAATTATGTACTGTCACAAATTCTTTTTCTGGATCTACCACCCAATATTCTCTGACGCCAGCCGTACGATACTTAAATAATTTTTTATAATAATCCATCTGTCTGCTGCTTGACGAAACAATTTCAATGATCCAGTCAGGCGCGCCATGACATCCTTTTTCATCTAGTTTCGACCGATCGCAAATAACAGAAATATCAGGCTCCACATAATCCGTCTCGTCATTCAAAAATACAGCAAACGGAGCCGCCAGCACCTGGCAGGTTCCATTTTTGCCATCAATATAATTCGCAATGATCTGATGCAGTTTTCCACTTATTCTTTGATGAGTCCAGCTTGGCGGCGTCATATCATAAATCTGACCGTCAAGTAACTCCGCGCGTTCTCCATCCGGTAATGCATAGATATCATCTATTGTATAGATTTCTTCTTTTTTCACTACGTTCCTTTACTGCACCTCCATGTCCTGCTAGCATTCATTATAGAATATTGTCTATGCAAAAACAACACGATAATCCCATTCAATCTAAAAATATCCGCCATTAACGCTAAAAATCGCTGTTCCCCGAATAAATAAAGGGATACAGCGATTTTTCTTTCATATTTACTTTTCAATATTTCACCATTGACGCCTTTTCATCAATAGTCTTCAGATTCCAAGAGACTATTATTCAGTTTTTCAACATGGATCTATGCGCTTTTCTTTGCCATGCAAACCGCCAAATAATGTAATACCAATGCAATCGCCGCGCCGACTACCGCAACAACATAAGCAGATGCATAGCCATATGAAGTGACAAAAAGCGCGACCAGAATCGGAGCCACCATATTGCCAATTGCCTGACAAGTGGTTCCTTTTGTCATAACCTGAGCGCTTGTCTCCATGTCAAAAATAACCGGTGATGCAATCAGGAACAGACTGCTGGCAGAACATCCGACTGCATAGAGCAAAACGATTGCCGCAATCACGATAACCGACTGGAACTGTCCATATACCAGGAACATTCCGGCTGCGCCGACAAAACATACCGACTCAAACAAGACAAATGCTTTGATATTCATCTTCTGCATTAGTTTGCCACAGATCAGCAAATTAAAAATACCATTGCCGATTCCCAGCATGGACATAACCGTTGCCGCTGTGGAAACGGTCATCCCACACTCCGGAAGGTATGCGGTTACATAAGTCAAAATTGGGGCAAGCGCGATCGTCACAACAATCGTTCCAATCCAGAACAGCCAAACTGCCGGATTTACATATACATTTGGCTTTTTTGCAGTTGATTCATCCGCCTGTCCGCCTACCGACTGCTCTTCAACTGCCGTCTCTTCTTTCGGAACACTGATCAATAAGGCCATAATCAACATAATAACTGCCCCAACGCCACATTCGATAAGAAATACCAGTTTGATTCCAAAATTTTCAAACAAAAATCCTGCCACTCCCTGGGCAACTCCTGAGGTAAGCATACCAGTTCCCACACAGATCGGCATATATTTCCCACTTTCACTTCCAAACAACCGCCCCAGAAGATTTCCGACGCAGGCAATACCGCCGATTCCCCAGACCGCACCCAAAACTGCGAACGCCACATGACAGAACAGAACGCTTGGCATAAGTCCCAGCAACACGGCATATACAAGTGCGGCCACCCCACTTAGAATCATGCTGAGCTTAATACCCAACCTTTTATAACACGTAGCCGCCACTACTCCGCCGACCGCCATCATAACAGACTGAATAGACGTACTGGTACTGACTTCTACAAGCGTTCCTCCTACATACTCCGGAATATATGCAAATACAGCCGGGTAAGAACCACAAACAATAAACAAACCTATGCAATAAACCACACAAAAAACAAACCTTATCTTGGATATCTTCTTCACTTTCTCACCTTTTCCTCCCAATCACATTTGCCCTTCATCATTCTTTCACAAACGCCAGATGTTCCACCGGATTCTTCACCGTCATCTGTTCCACCTCTTTTTCAAAGCCAAGCTGCCAAAGCATTGGACCCACGAAATTCGGGATTCTGGTATAACCCCAGCTTCCGTGCTGCACAGAGCATTGTTTGCCCGCATAGTCATGCCCCAGCATGATCCGAGATGCATGGCCTTTTTCCAGCAGCATCATAAGTCCCCGTATAATCAGATAGTCATCCGTTCCCATAGAACCAAAGATTTCATTATTGTTATTTGCTTTATTCCCCAAACAGTCGATGGTAATATTAGCGCCAGTTGCCAGTACACGTTCCACACCATCCACCGTTACTTCTCTCTTACCAGTTTTGATGTAATCTGCGATCATCATAGGTGTCATAAAATACTGCTGTATATGGTTGATGAGCAATCTGTGTGGATTTACTTTATATTCATCCAGACACATATGACATACGTCTACGATATCGTCAATTGTCATCGGATGCTGCACATGGATGTGCAGGGGGAGATCATGTTTCGCAGAAACTCTTGCTAATGCGCGCAGATGATCTCTTTCTTCCGTACAAGTCATCAGCGCCTTCAAGATGCCTGGTTTGATATCGGTTCCATCTGCTCCATTGACCACTTCTTCTTCAAACATTGCTGTTAACTCGTCCTCAGTCTTGCCAAGATAAGCTTCTGGTCTTGACTTCGCAGACGCATTGGCAAGGCCTGTACAACAGATAATATTGACGCCCGTGCGCTCTGACAATGTTTTAAGATCAGCAACGGTTCTCTTGGTACATCCCTTATAACTCACTTCACAAATGGATTTTCCGCCGGCCGCTTTGTAAATCTCCAGTTCTTTTGCCATAAAATCAATATAATCGTCTCCATCAGATGAAAGCTCAAATTTATCATACTGCCATCCACCGGACTCCAAGAATTTCACATTTTCTAATTTGGTTTTAAATCTTTCATCCGGAAGATCTTTCAATGCCGGATGTGTCTTACGCATTGTCTTTATATCCATTCCAAAACCATCAAAAAGCGGATACAAATCTGGAATCACATGCTCATGCACTAAAGTATAACCCAACTGTTCCGAAGCAATGTCTCCACATACTGTTCTAATTTTCATTTTCTTCTTCTCCTTTCAATTTCTCTAATCACTTTAGTGAGTATCTCCTGTACGTCCCCCACTATTCCAATATCTGCCACATCAAAAATGGGCGCATTTCTGTCAATGTTGATGGCAATAATCGTTTCTGAATCAGCCATACCCACCAGGTGATGCATAGAACCGGATATTCCACATGCTAAATAAAGCTTCGGATGCACCGTTTTTCCACTCAGGCCAACTTGTCTCTCCTTATCAATCCAGCCTTCATCAACATTAACCCTCGAAGTCGCTACCTCCCCTCCAATCAAGTCTGCCAGCTTTTGCAATTCCTGAAAACCATCCACGCCGCCGGCGCCTCTTCCTCCGGCAATCAGATATTCTGCCTCTTCGATTCCTCTCCCTCCTTTCTTTTCCTGTATCATCTCGTTGAGCATCAGCGGCATATCCGTCCTGCTCAAAACAACATTTACAGGAATCACCTCTCCGGTTCTTGTCTCATCTATCCTTACTTCTTTGTTTCCCACGCTTTTTATTGTTGCCACTTGCCTGCAGCCTGTCTGAAATGTATAATTCAGCATGGCGTCGCCCATATCTGCCGGCCTCGACAGTACCAGTTCCTCCGATTCCTGATTAAACTTCAGCTCCGTACAGTCCGAAACCAGACCGGAATTCAGCCTGATGGAAAGCCTTGCCGCCAGATCGTTCCCAATCGGAGCAGCCTCAAAAAGCAGCAGCCTGGGAGCGAAACGCTCCGCGATCTGAGCAATACACTCTGTCCAGACTTCTGTAAAGTATTGCTGTAAAAAGGGATGTTCCACCACCAACACCTGATCTGCTCCCAGACAAATCAACTCTGCTTCCTGGCTGTTATTTCTATCGAATTGAAACGAAAGGGCCATGACTTTTTCACCATAGAAATCGGCGATATCCCTGGCTTTTTGAAGCAGCTCTGCACTTCCCTTTGTAAGCCTGTCTTCCTTCCATTCAGTCAGTACTAACACATGCTTCCACCTCGTCTGCTCCGCCATCAAAAAATCACCCCCAAAGCCGCCAATCTGTCAAGAATCGCTTCCACTGCGTCTTCCACACTCGCCGGAGTTTCAAAGACGTTTGATACAAAGTCTTCCTGAGGCAGCAGATCATATCGCTCGCAATTTTTGCTCTTTCTTATAACAGCGCTTCGGCTCCTTTTAACCAGCGGTCTTGTCCTGCAGAATTCCAGACGACTGATCTGTTCCTCATATCCAAGAATCTCAATCTCCGTGTCAAAAGCTCTCAAAACATTTACAACCGTCAGCGCCCCTGTGTTTCCCTGTGTATTCAGCAAAGTAATCAAACAGGGAGAGAGCATCCGCACGGTCTGCTCGACACCATTCAGACTTCTGACTGCAATCACGCCGTCCTTCGTTGCCATCACCCTTTTCACAAAGCTAAACTGCAAAATATTGAGCCACTCTGCAATCTGTGATCCGATATAGGACGACATATTATCCAACGTACGATACCCTGTCAGGATAACATCAAACCCCAAGCAGCGAATACCAGAAGCAACGAGTAAAGACGTTAGAGATCTCTCATGCTTTTCCATCCCCTGATCTTCTATGAGCACCGCCCGATCGCATCCTCTTGCAAGAGCTTCTCGAAGAAAGAATCGACAATTCAGACTGCCCGCTGATACAACGATTACACTTCCGCCCGACTCCTTTTTCAGGCGCACCGCAGACTCAATCAACATAATATTTTCTGAACTCAGCTTTCGCTGCCCAGATTTTTCAGTAATAATCCCCTTTGCCGTAACCGGCTGGCTTATATAAACAACAATCCTCACTGCATTCTCCCCCGATTTTTCTGTCCTCAAGAAAAGCAATTCCACAAGTTGTCACTTAAAAATATCTCCACTAATGACCAGTCTCTGGATTTCATTGGTTCCCTCGTAGATCTGTGTGATCTTGGCGTCGCGGAACATTCTCTCCACATTCTGCTCTCTCATATATCCGGCGCCGCCCATGTTCTGTACACACTCTGTGGTCACGTCCATTGCAAGATTGGTGCAGGCAAGCTTTGCTTTAGATGCGGAAATCGCAAAATTCATACCCTGATCTTGTTCCCATGTTCCTTTATATAGAAGGAGTCTTGCCATATCAATCTGCGTCTCCATGTCCGCCATCTTGAACGCCAGATACTGATTCTTGCAGATCGGTTTGCCAAACTGTTTTCTGACTTTCATGTATTCTCTGGCGATATCAAATGCTCCCTGTGCAATCCCAAGCCCCTGTGCCGCTACGCCCAGGCGACCTGCATTCAATGCCGTCAATGCATATTTAAACCCTTTGCCTTCTTCCCCAATCATGCGGTTCGACGGAATCACACAATTTTCAAAAATAACCTCTGCAACTTTTGCAGAACGAATTCCACATTTATTTTCGATATGACCAACACGCACGCCCGGCGTTGTTTTCAGGTCCACCAAAAATGCTGTCAAGCCCTTTGCGCCCTTGGACAGATCTGTATTAGCAATCAGCATACAAAAGTCTGCCTCCGCACTGTTTGTGATAAAATGTTTCGTGCCATTGATCACGAAATTTTCTCCATCCCTTATCGCCGTTGTCTTTGCCGAACCCGCATCAGACCCTGCATCCGGCTCTGTCAGTGCAAAACATCCAAGAGCTTCCCCTTTGGATAATCGGGGCATACAGTGCATTTTCTGTTCCTCGCTGCCAAACAGATACAGACCGGTTGTAAATGTCGATGAAATTGCGTAAGAGATTCCAAACGCCGAATCCACCTTACACAACTCTTCCACTGTAAGAATAAAGGACATATTGTCTTCCCCTTGCCCACCGTACTGTTTTGGAAACTGAAGTCCGATTAGTCCTGCATCACCAAGTTTTTTCAGGATATCCATCGGAAATTCTTCTGTTATATCTCTCTCCTGCGCACCCGGTGCTACTTCTTTTTCTGCAAATTCTCTCGCTGCCTGCTGAATCATCAATTGTTTTTCTGTTAATGCAAAATTCATTTTTTTCCTCCTTTTGTCGAGCCTTCTGCGGCTCTGATTTGAATCATTTTTCACTTGTTGTCTAGATACATATCCCCCAAAGTATATTCATCCTTGAGTGATGATCTCATATTTTATCGCATCATCTGCATCCGTCTTTTTCAGACGACCTTCTTTAAGCAGATAATCCAGATGGGCCAGTGCCTCCCCCATTGCAAACCATTTTTGACTGGGCGAGAATTCCTCAAATTTTTTTCCTCTCATAGACCATGTCAGTTTTGACGCAATTTCATAACCGGTACTGCCTGGATGCACTCTGACAATCTCAAACGCTTCCTCAAGTCTTTTATCGTGATGCGTCTTTAGATCCTGAATCCTCTGGTTAAACTCTTTATGCTGTGTTCTGTGAGCCGGAAACGCTGTTTTTACAACATAATTACTGATTTTATCGAGACTGTTCAGATATTCCTTCAGGGAATCATCCATGTTCAGCCATCGAGCAATGTTTGGCGTGATATCAAACAGAATATGATCCCCGGTAAACATAATCTCTTCTATCGGAAGATACAGACACATATGCCCTTTGGAATGTCCCGGTGTCTGAATCGCTATGAATTTTTCGCCGGCAAGAGTCAATTTGTCCCCGTCTCGTACCGGAGTGATCGGAAATACTTTTTTCGCAGAATAGATTCTCGCATGATTTTCTTGTTTCTGTAACCCGATCTCCTGTTTTGGGAAACCTTCTTCGCAAAACATCCGTTCCAGCCTGTTCCATGTTTCCCCATTCCTTGTTCCGACAAAATAAGCGTAATCCTCCGGATTCATATAGATCCTGCCACCCGCATCCGCCAGATCATCTGCAAGACCACTGTGATCTCCATGTACGTGTGTAAGAAAAACGTCAGTCCTTTTCAAATCAATCTGTAGAGACCGAATTGCTTCCTGCAAGGCTTCCCGGCATTCCGGACGGTGAAACCCGGTATCAATGATACAGGCTCTCTCTTTGCCCGGCAGTATATAACTGTTCAGATATTGCAACGGATTTTCTGGAAGAGGAATTTCCACCCGATATATAAGCGGCCTTTCGTGTACCCTTTCTATCATTTCGCCACTCCTTCCGCTCATTTCTTACAAACAACGATTCCCTTTTCCACCATCCTGTCGATCTCTTCTCTGGAATACCCAAGTTCATCCAGAATTTCATAGGAGTCCTGCCCCACCTTTGGCGCATCACAGATGACAACTGGTTCGATATCATTGAACTTGACCGGCGTCTGCGCATATTTTGTGAAGGAGCCATCTCTGTTCTGGATTTCTACAATATATTTATTGGCTTCCGCCTGCAGATCGTTCACTACATCCGTAATATGCTGTAGCACTTCATGCGCAATATCCGCGGCTTTCAATTTCTCTTTCATTTCTTCTGAAGTATGTTTTGCAAACTCCTCTTCCAGAATACGGATCAGTTCGCGTCCGTGTTTCTTGCCCTCCGCTGCCTTTGCAAATCTTGGATCATCCACCAGATCTTCTCTCCCAAGCACCTGCCCCATCAGCGTGTTATAATACCGGTCATGTTCCAGAATACTGATATAAAGCCATTCCCCATCTTTACAGCGGAAAGAATTCATAACCGGAGACACCGCATCCTTTCTGGTCTTTGGATATTCGTCTCCATACTGGCAGGAAGCAAAGATACTGCCCATATTCCAGATCCCCTGTGCCAGAAGTGACACCATGACTTTCTGTCCCTTTCCGGTTTTCTGCTGTTCATAAAGAGCCGCACAGATGCCCGCTGCCAGAGAACAGGATGTAACCGAATCTCCAAAACCAATTGGCGGATTGATCGGCGAAGTGTCCTTTTCCGCTATATCAATCATGGCGCCGCTCCGCGCCCAGTAAGCCACCAGATCAAAACCGGCGTTATCTTTAATCGGACCATAATCTCCAAAACCATTGATCTGTGCCCAGACGATATGCGGACATTTTTCGGAAATGCTTTCATAATCCAGACCCAGCCTCTTCAAAGCTCCGGTCCGATAACTGGACAAGAACACGTTCGATTCTTTTAAGAGCTTATCCATGACTGCCATTCCTTCTTCTGTTTTCAGATTGACGGATAACCCTCTCTTATTGGCATTATATGTACTGTAAAGCGGGTTGCAGTCTTCCTCAATCGGCATACACATGGTTGCTCCGGTCTTTCTGCAGGGATCTCCGCATCCCGGCTCCACCTTGATCACATCCGCACCCCAATCCGCCAGCATCTTACCTGCTCCCGGCCCTGCTACAAAGTAAGTAAGATCGATAACTTTTACTCCTTTTAACGGTTGATTCATTGTCCTTTCCCTCCCAATCACTAAATGATACTGATTTTTATGACTTCCATTTAAAAACGCCACGTTCCAAAATCACTTTACCCGTTTCCGACTCCACAAACTGAAAATACGCCGTTCCTTCTTCCATCACCCAAAGCTTCAATCTAACCGGCGTGTCCGGATACAGTACATTTCTCATCTGCGCCGCCATTTCGGTCACCCGTTCGGGTTCACTCGGACAAAGGACCCCGATTGCCATCCTGCATGAGAACCCAAAAGAACACAGCCCCTGAATGAATGCCGTCGGGAACCCGCCTGCCTGCGCCACCTCAGGATCAATATGCGCCAGATTGGTGTCACCCGTTAGACGATACAATACATTCTGTACCGGACTGATGTGATCGTCGACTTCGTAATCCGGTTCCCGCTCCGGAATTTTCACAGGGCTTGCCAGCATAGGTTTCCCGCCGAATCCGCCTGCCTCGTGAAAAAAAGTGGTGGAATAATTGGTACATACCAAATTACCGGCTTCATCTCTGACATCTACTTTCGTCTTAATGACAGCGCCTTTCCCCTCCCCACGGTCATACACGTCAACAATCTCGTCCTGATACTGAAATGTTCCTTTCAAGGCATCAATCGGACGATGCATAATAATTTTATGATCCATATTCAGGAACTGTACCGTTGGTTTGATCAGATCGTTTGCCAGCATAGAGGCCGGCAGCGGCATCCACTGGTATGGTCTGACGTTTTGCGTTCCCCAGTAAGGAATTGTTCCATAAGTGGGGAGCGCCTTCAAACACTTCTCATAGGTGTATACCAGCTCTTCCCTGTGCGCGCCAACTGCCAATGCATAAAGAACCACATCCCTCCAGTTATATTCCATGTATCTCGGCTCCATCTTTTTCCCTATCAATAATTGGTCCAAGCCGTCTATCTTTCCCATAATCCACCTCTCCATTCAACATTTCCAACCATCACAACGCCCGTCCAATCACAAGATTACAAATCTCACTGGTTCCATCTGTATTAAAAGTAATCGACAATGCACTCAGCTGTCTTGCCAAAGAATAGGAACGCTTCAAGCCGTTGGCTCCCATACACTGCATCGCGTGAGAAACGCCGTCATATGCGGCTCTCGTGGCAAACTTCTTGCAATGCGCCGCAGCAAGTGTGGCATTTTCGCCATCATCCATCTTCTTTGCCGCCTGATATGTCAAAAGTCTGGATGCCTCAAGCCGCGTCACTTTATCCGCAAACTTCCACTGCAGACCCTGATTTTTATAAATAGGTTTTCCGAACTGAGCTCTTTCCTTTGCATACTGAATCGCCTCTTCCAGACAACTTTCCAGAGCGCCGTTACACATAGAAGCAATCCCAAACCGGGCAAAATCAATCCCTTCAAGAGCTGCCCGAAACGCCGTGCCCTGTTCATACGCAATATTCGTATCCTCCACAGCACAATCCGTAAATTGAAGCCTGCCTGTCACAGATGTATGCGCCCCCAGCATGTCGTACAATTCAACGAGTTTGATTCCCTCACTTCTGCGCTCTGTCAAAAATCCAATGATATCCTTCGTACCCTCCCCAGTCTGTGCAAACACAAGCAGAAGATCTGCCGTACCGGCGTTGGTCACCCAGGCCTTTTCCCCATTCAGTATCCATTGATCTCCCCTCTTCTCTGCCCTGCACCGAATCGATGCGGCGTCCGAACCGGCATCTGGCTCTGTCAGCAAAAATGCACCGATCATCTCCCCCATCATCAGTTTTGGAAGATATTTTTTTCTCAGCGTTTCGTTTGCAGAAAGAGATGTCACCATCGTTACCGCGTTATGGACATGGAAACTAAAAGCAAACCCATAATCCGCACCAGCCAGTATCTCCAAAATCTTAGAAATTGTCATAACAGAGGCCGCTTCGCCGTCAAATTCTTTTGCAATATAGTACTTGCTGAATCTGCGGATTGCTTCACGCAAAAGCTCCGGCTGTACATGCTCCTTTTCCCATTTCTCTGCGTTCGGCTTCACAAATATATCAGCAAACTCCTGCACCTCCTGCAGCAGCGCCTCATCTACCGCTGTGAACGGCTGTGAACTTAAATTTAATGACATTATTTTTTCTCCTTTCTTTTTTACCGATTTTTTAGACGTTTGCGAAACCAATAAACTTGCTGAATATTCTCACAGCTTAGAGTTTCGCAATTACTTATTACCGATTTTTAGGGTTCGGGTGTCAAAAGGTGCTTTCTCAGAGTGTATCTGGCAAATTGCACAAAATGTGTTCGGAATTGTGACTGCGCAGGATCTTAACACTTCTTAATGTTCTGCCATTCCCCAGCAATTCGGAGACACTGATGCCGACGAAAGCCCTTTTGACACCCGAATCCTATTTACCGCTTATGAAATACAGGCTGTCTTTTTTCCAAAAAGGCTTTTATTCCCTCTTCCTTGTCTTCGGAAGCAAAGGCCAGGGCCGCCACATCCTTTTCCAACTCCAGTCCTCTGTAAAGATCCATTTGAATTCCATGATTGATCGCTGTTTTGGAATAGCGAACTGCAGCCGGAGACTTTGATATAATGGTTTGCATCAGTTTCTTTGCCTCCTCCAGAAGCGCCTCCGCCGCCACCACTTTGTTCACAAGCCCTATCGCATAGGCTTCTTGTGCATAGACTCGTCTGGCTGTATAGATCAGTTCTTTTGCTTTGCCCGTTCCTATTAGTCTGGACAATCTCTGTGTCCCCCCAAAGCAGGGAATCAATCCCAGATTCACTTCCGGCTGCCCAAAAACCGCTTGATCAGAAGCGATTCTCAAGTCGCAGCAAAGACTTAATTCGCAGCCGCCGCCAAGAGCATATCCATTCACTGCCGCTATCGTCGGTTTTTCCAGTTCTTCCAATTGATTGAACACATGCTGCGCCAGCCCTGCATAATTTCGCCCCTCCGCCGCTTTATAATTTTCTATTTGCCGAATATCAGCACCCGCCACAAAAGCTTTTCCTTGCCCGATCAGGATTATCCCCAGAATCTCCCTGTC
This sequence comes from Hespellia sp., assembly GCA_022790755.1. Lineage (GTDB taxonomy): Bacteria > Bacillota > Clostridia > Lachnospirales > Lachnospiraceae > Mediterraneibacter_A. Next base: position 33,653 of record JAAVXR010000065.1, read on the forward strand.
CGATCGAATCCAGTTCATAAGCTGCTGCAATTCCTCAAACATCTCATTATTCAGAGCATTCATTGCCTCCGGACGATTCATCGTGAGCACAACCAATCCATTTTCCTCATCCACACGAATATTTTTCGTCTCTGGAACTTTCATCATTCCGTACCTCCAACCGTTTTATTTGTGATCCTGATTATTTATTAAGCAAAAAGCGTGCCAATTATCTCTTGTATGTCCATTCATCTCTTAAACACCATGAATTGACATTATCTTTTTTTTACACTAAAATAAAAAGACCTTGAGGTCAAAAGAGGCTTTTCAAAACTGATATTGGCAAATATAACGGTTGTTCCACAGGAGGATATGAATGAGCGCTGATAATCGATATAAATTACTATTCCTGCAATTGCTGGAAAAATCCGAAGACGCATTTATCGTGGTCGATCAAAACGGGATCATTACAGATATCAATAAACAATACTGCAAATTTCTTGCAAAAAAAAAAGAAGACGTCATTGGAAAACCGATCGAGGACGTCATCTCAACAACTACTATGTATGATGTTCTAAAGCAGGGGTATCTGGGAGACAATACCGAAGAAATCTATTTTCATCCCTATGTTTCAGAAGATACGGACGCGGACTACGATACTTACGGAATCGGCAATCGCTTCTGTATTTTCGATGAAGAAAACAATATCATCGGCGCTATGGCTCAGGTCAAATTCAAAGATCGGTTCCTGGATGTCTCCACCCGCATCATACAGGCGGAAACAGAATTTTATCATTCTGAATTTACCCGTTCGCTCAGCAAAGACAACGCTTTTGAAACGATAATCGGAAATGCCTCTCAAATAACAGAATTGAAGAAAAAGGGCACAAAGATTGCAAAAAAAGATTTCACAGTGCTGATCACCGGCGAAACCGGCACTGGTAAAGAACTGCTCGCCAAAGCGATTCATATGGAAAGTCCGCGCAGCGACAAACCTTTAATCAGTATCAACTGCGGTTCTATCCCTGCCGATCTCATTGAATCCGAACTTTTTGGGTACGAGGAGGGGGCTTTTACAGGAGCCAAAAAAGGCGGGAAAATCGGCAAATTTCTGATGGCTAACCATGGTTCCATTTTTTTGGACGAAATTGGAGATCTCCCTTTACCTCTGCAGGTTAAGCTGCTCCGAGTCCTGCAGGAACAGGAAATTGATCCTATCGGCAGTACCCATTCTATTCCCATTGATGTGCGTGTGATTTCGGCAACCCGCCAAAACCTGCCGCAAATGATCGAAAGCGGACAGTTTCGGGAAGACCTGTATTACAGGCTGGCTGTAGTCACCCTTGAGACAGTTCCGCTGCGGGAACACAAAAATGATATCATCCTTTATGCAAGTCATTTTCTTGAAAAGCTCAATCAAAAATATAAAACTTCGATTATTCTGTCGGATTCCGTCAAGAAATGTTTTGCGAAATATGACTGGCCCGGTAATGTCAGAGAGCTGCAAAACGTGATTTCCAGCGCCTATGCTATCTGTGATCCTCCATCAATCACACTCGCCGACCTTCCTTCCAAAATTGCTTCCGCCCACATACACAATCTGGATGAAAAGGAAAATACACCTTCAAAACTGAAAGATTTGATGAACACTTACGAGGCCTCCCTTATCATAGAAAGTCTGCAGCGAAATCAAAATAACATTTCCGAAACTGCCAGAGATCTCGGAATAGAAAGAAGCCTTCTACACAAAAAAATAAAAAAATTAAATATTGTAGTTCAAAAGACCATCGGAGTGCAAAGACCCTGATTTTTTCGTGTCTGCTTTGACTCATCTGTGAAATATTGACACATCTTTATTCCGTGCATTTCCATCTTTTGGAATCACAACGAAGCTTCAATATATGAACTTTTTAATCTCTGAATGATAAACCAACTGATCTGTTTCAAAATATGAAAAAATGATATGAAGATACCTGATGAATACAAATGTACTGAAAAAATTGCCGCCAATGATTCCACTGGCGACACAGAACGACGATATAATGTTTTATTTAAAATTCAGACAAATTGCTATAAAAAGAACTCGCCTATTTCCACTCAATAAAATGATTATTTTCCAACACTTGAAAATACTTTGCCAGCCGCTCATATAATGGACTGGCTTTCTCTCCAAATCGCTCATCCACCAACACACCGATCGCAATAATGTTCATCTGACCGTCGATCAACGGCCAGATAAAGCTTCCGAACTCATCCAGATGAATGTGCGAGATCCTCGGCTTGTGCAATAATTTTTGCGCAAGCCAATGAAATATCCCCTTATTTTCTACGTCCAGCGTGACGATCCCCGCATCGTCTATCGACCATCTGATCGTCCCCAGACGGGCCGGTTTTCGCTCCAGATAATTTTCTTTTTTTCCCTGTCCTTGCCTCTTCATAATCCGTTCGCTTTTATTTTTATCTGCTATTTTTCCTATGACCTCGTTTTCCGTCCTTTCATACTGAATGCCACAACGGTCCATATCAACAGTGCGAAGACAATCAGACTTCCGACATTGGCAACTGCCTCCGACAGATTCAACACAGAAGATAGATTAAGCGCCTGATCCACCCCAAACACAGCCAGAAACGCCAATAAAATTCCAACCAGACCTTCTCCGGCAATCATACCAGAGCAATATAAAATTCCGTTGTTTATGATCCGCTCCTTTTCTTCTTTTTCTTTTTTCATTCGTTCAAATACTAGACGAATCAAACCGCCTACCATGATGCAGGCATTTAACTGCACTGGAAGATAGACCCCGATAGCAAATGGCAACACCGGAATACCGACAATCTCAATCGCAATTGCCAAGCACACACCGATGAACACAAGTCCCCATGGCAGATTATTCTCCATGACACCTTCGATGATCATTTTCATCAACATCGCCTGCGGTGCACCCAATTCTTCTGTCCCAAATCCCCAAGCGGTATCCAACAAATATAATACGCTCCCAATAGCAAGCGCTGAGGCAATCACGCCAATCAACTCGCCGACCTGCTGTTTCCTCGGTGTAGCGCCCAGAATATACCCCGTCTTCAAATCCTGCGACGTATCACCCGCGATCGCCGCAACGATACAGATAACCGAACCGATTGCAATCGCGCCCTGCATACCATGAATGCCCCTGTCTCCCGTTAATTTCAGAATAATTGTGGCAAACAATAACGTAGCAATTGCCATACCAGAAACAGGATTGTTGCTGCTCCCTACCAGACCAACCATTCTGGAGGATACTGTCGCAAAGAAAAATCCAAATATCACAATAATAACCGCGCCCACGAGCGTAACTGGTATCGCTGGCAACAGCCAAATTAAAACCGTTAAAACTGCAATTAAGCCTAAAATAACTCTCATATCCAGATCTTGCGCAGTACGACCGTTATCCGTCCCCTTTGTACCCTTCATACTTTTCAAAGCTGCTCCAAACGTACGAACAATCAATGGCAACGATTTTATCAGACTGATGATACCGCCCGCCGCCAATGCACCTGCGCCGATATATCGAATATAACTCGCCCAGATTGCATTCGCACCGCCACCTGCAAACATCTCACCAATCGGCGCCGTTCCCGGATATAACGTCAATGTCTCTCCAAACAGAACGATCGCCGGAATGAAAACCATCCAGCTGACCAGTCCTCCCGCAAACATATAAGATGCAATCCTTGGCCCGCAGATATACCCCACACTCATAACCGCCGGATAGATCTGTGTTCCAATTTCTCCTGCATAACCCTTGAAGCGCATCGATACCTCACTGGGAACCGCCTTTAAGCCATCAATCACAAATTTAAATATGGCGGCAACACCCATGCCAACAAAAACAGTTGATGCATTCGCACCGCCTTCCTCTCCTGCCAGAAGCACCTCCGCACACGCAGTTCCCTCTGGATATGGTAGAACGCCATGTTCCTTTACAATCAAAGCATTGCGAAGAGGTACCATAAAGAGTACTCCAAGCAAACCACCAATCAATGCAATTAACGTAATCTCAATGATACCAGGTTTGTCCATCTTTCCTTCAGTCGCCCACAAAAAGAGCGCCGGCAACGTAAAAATAGCCCCAGCCGCCACAGATTCTCCGGCAGAACCGACCGTCTGCACGATATTACTCTCCAAAATGGAATTTTTGCGCATGACCACACGAATCACACCCATCGCAATAACCGCCGCCGGTATAGAAGCCGACACGGTCATACCAACGCGTAGACCCAGATACGCATTGGCTCCTCCGAACACAACCGCCAGAAGAATCCCCATCAAAATCGAAGTGAACGTAAATTCGGGCGTCACTTTGTCAGCCGGAATATACGGTTTAAATGGTTTCTTATCGTTCATGAACTCTCTCCTTATTTTAAATATGTTAAATTATCCGACATGCATCAATTCTCAAGATCTCTCGTCGAATATTCATCATATATTATATCTGAGAATTCGATTTCGTTCAAGTCCTAAAAAAGTTTACTGGCACTTTAAAAAAGTTTACTAACACTTTATCGGAATACGGATTTCCGTCACAAATTTTTCCGTATCATTCGTAATCCCATAATCAATCATCGTGATCTCTCTGGAAAAACCTGCAATTTCCATCTCATACCTTTCGATATACTCCATCAACTTCTGATAATGTACGTCAGCTTCCTTATGACTGCCACAAAAACACACGGAAGCGCATAATTCCTCTGGGTGTTCCTCCACAGCCCCTTCATAAACATCTTCTTCATCCAGAACAAGAAACACCGAATCATACTGCGCGAACTTCCCTGCCTGTAGATTATTTCTTGAAATTCCCACTCCAACCTTTCCAAGAAAAACAACCGACTCTCTCTGATTTTCTTCCAGCCGACGGATTGCGTATTCTAAATCGAGATAAGATTTGGGACTGAGAGAATCCTGAATCCATACGATTCGACAGGCTGGTATTTTTTTCAACTGTATCACATTCAATTTCGAATCCCTGGCATCCTGCAATTGCTGTAGACGATGATCAATCTTTCGTTCAATCGCCGCAAGTTCCCGCTGCTTCTCTACAACCAGCTCTTTTTGCTTTCGCAGTTTATCCTCTATCACATCAATATCTCTGTTCCTCAGAAAATCGGCGATCTGATGCAACGGCATGTCCAGAACACGGAGATATCGAATCGTATTCAACACTTCAAATTGACGAACACTGTAATAGCGATATCCTGTACTCGCGTCTGTATACTCCGGTTTTAGCAACCCTTCCCGTTCATAATGGCGCAGACTTCCTACACTGATATGGAACATCTTCGCCACATCACCGATCTGAAATAATTCTCTATTTTCCAAAAAAATACCCCTTTTGCATTCTCATATTTTTCTACTTTCCTGCCGCTATATTCCCACTTATTAGAGAGTGTAGTTCAGCTACTTTTGCAAGGTGAGAAATCAATTTTGCCGTTTATGATTCTTTTCTAACAGCACAAAAGCGATCATGCACACAATCACAGATAGTAAAGAACCGCCAGGCGCCGCAAGTCCCATCGGATAAAGCGTGTCCGGAAAATATCTGGATGCCAGAAATGCACCGGGGATACGCACGCACAAGATCGACAGTACATTATGTAAAAATGAAATCCCTGATAAACCATAAGCACAAAAATAGCCGCTGAAGCTAAAATGTACTCCCGCAATCATACAATCCCAGATGTATGACCGTAGATACTGAGCCCCCAGTGCAATCACCTCTACATCTTCCGTAAAAATTCCCACAATACCACTTCCAACAAACTGTACGACAATAGATACCACCAAGCCAAATCCTGATGCTATCAAAACCGCATAGCGTAAAGTAGCGACGGCCCGTTCATGCTTTCCTGCTCCAATATTCTGCGCAGAAAGTGCAGAAACCGTGGACAACATAGTCGATGGCACGAGAAATACTACCCCTATAAACTTTTCCACAATCCCAACTGCGGCAGCATCATTCAACCCTCTACGGTTCGCAATAACGGTAATGACAATAAACGCGATCTGAATAAATCCATCCTGCAAAGTGACAGGAACACCAATCTTCAACAATTGCCCCATTGTTTTCGCCCGCGGTTTAAAGTCACCCTTTTTCAATAAAATTCCCGTCTTTCTCTTAATGATGACAGTCAATGCTACGATCACGCTGGTCGTCTGCGACAAAGTCGTTCCGAGCGCGGCTCCTGCTGCACCCAAATGAAACACGCCGATCAATACATAGTCCAGTACGATATTCACAATACAAGCTACCGCAATAAAATACATAGGACTTTTGGAATCTCCCAATCCTCGGAAAATAGCACTGATGATATTATAAGCCGTGATAAATGGAATTCCGATAAAACAAATCGTCAGATAAGTAAGCGTCCCTGAAACAGCTTCCATTGGAGTAGACATCAGTGCTACAATCGGTTTCACCAGAACAAGCAACAAGATTGTGATTACAATGGATACTCCCATAAATAATGTGATGGTGTTGCCAACGGCAAGAGAAGTCTGTTCCGGCTTCTTTGCCCCGACCGACTTGCCAATTGTAACCGTTGAACCCATTGCCAGCCCGACAATCATAACGGTCAACATATGCATGACCTGACCACCCACGGAAACCGCCGTAATACTATCGACGCCATTGAACTGACCGATAATAAACAGATCTGCCATTCCATATAGTGTCTGTAAAAAATAGGATAACAGATACGGTAATGAAAAGAGAATGATATTTTTAAATACACTTCCGGTTGTTAAATTTTTTTCCATTTTTCTTTGACGTCTGCCATCTTATCTTTACAACATATTTTAACAATTTTTCTCTTTCTTTCAGGCAGACTTTCGGCTCCTTTCTTCCCGTTTATCGCATTTTGTGCTTTTATAGTTGTGGGACCTTTCGAAGCCTATTATAAACTTTATAACTATTGTAGAGTCAAGCGTTTCTGTTACTTTGTTACCAGAACTATAAAGGGACAATCCCAAGCATTCACCCTACCTCTTGCGACTGTCCCTCTCTCTACTCTTCTTTATTATCTTCTAAATTTACCGCAATGCTTCAAAAGCCTTTTTCACTTCTGCTTCACCCACTATACTGCTTCCATCCTCATAATCTGTTTCCATTATCTCGCAACAAACTGCGAAACCATCATCCAGAACAGTCCATGCGTAGATATCTCTTCCCCAATAAATATCATTATTGTTGAAAGAATAAGACAAATATTTTACTTCATAATCTCCTACCTTCACACTTTTGATATCTTCAGATTTGACGTCTTTATACCCATCTTCTTCTGAATAGTACTCCAAATCATCTGAGTAATCTTCTATCAGATCTTCTTCTGTAAAGTACTCGGTAAGATCTTCTATATTATAAGAAAGACTGGTATATGCATCATCACTCTCAGAAGTAAAATCTAAATAGGTATCACTGGAGTAGCTCTCAATCGCATATCCTTCCGGCACAGCAATCGCAACACTCTTTTGCCCATCATAATCTGACAAAATATAATTTCCATTTTCATCCTGAATCAATCCGCTGTTTAAATCAGAATCATCAAAGCTCCCTGTGGACTCCTCCAGAAAGTCGTCTGAAACGTCGCTGGTTTCCGTAGCCTGCAGCGCTTCTTTTGGAATGTCTATACTCTTTACTTTGTTGTACTCATCAATCTTAATTTCATAACTGATTCCTTTTAAGGACATTTCCACACCGTCTTGCTCAAAGACTGCAGAAGAATCGCCGTTCATCTCCATACAAATCGCTGCTGGCAGCTTCGTATCTTTGTATATCTTAAGCGTAACATCGGCAGTGAAAGACGAAAAGTCCATATTTCCCATCATATCGTCTTCCATAAACTCCGTGAAATTATCCATCGTATCATTGAAGTCCTCTCCGTCCAATGTGGTCGTGATCACATAAACTTCTTTGCCATTTTCTTTCTCCGTCTTCTCCGCCAATTTCAATTCTTTATTCTGTGCAACGTACCCGTCCAGATCCAGAATCTCATCCATTCCTTCTACATCTTCGACATCTACCGTCTCTTTCATCCATTCATCTGCGATGTTCACATAAACGACCGCTTCATCGTCCTTCACTTCCCCATACATTTCCATGTCTACAGAGAGATCCATCAGATCCATTCCCATCTCGCCACTCATATGATAAGTAGACGGATCTTTCATCGCTTCGATATCCATCGACATATTGATATCCATCCCCATGGACATACCGCTCTGCGCGATTCCCATTTCCATCTCCATGTCCATTGTTCCCTGATAGGATTTGATGTCTTTCACATTTTTTGCCGCGTCCGTCAAAAGACTGATGGCCGTCACTTTTTTACAGCCGCTCAATGATCCCATGACCAGACAAACCATCCCCGCCAACACGAATAAACGTCGCTTCTTCCTCATAATACATTCCCTCCTGCTTCTTTCTTTTCCGATATGACTTTATTCGGTGTACCGACACACAGTACTCCTACATATAGTATGTATTATATCATAATTTGTCATTTATTAGTAGACTAATCTGACGAATCACGAACAGAAAAAAGAAAAGATTTCATTTGACAAACAAAAGAGAACCGTGCTAGAATAGCTTTGTCAAAAAAGAGAGAGGTGAAAGAATGAAGAGATAATTTACTTTTGATTGCATGAAGAATTTTAACCGTCAGTTCCGTATGTCAAAGCCGATATACGATATTTTCATGTTGCCAAAAGTAAAGGATCTGTTCATCACCTCTCTTTTTGTGTGCCAAAATTCATGCGTTTCAGGCATTATGATACCGGGCATTCCTAAAGCAACGAGGCGAACTGCAAATAACAGAATCTTTTCTGGCAGACATGCTGTTAGGAGGAATGTATATGGCACAAATAAATGTAGATCACTTGACCTTTTCTTACGAGGGTAGTTTCGACCATGTTTTTGAAAATACATCGTTTTCTATTGATACAGACTGGAAACTAGGATTTATCGGTCGAAATGGCAAAGGTAAAACAACCCTTCTGAATCTATTGCTGGGAAGATACTCATATACCGGTAACATCATTACATCCACCATATTCGACTATTTTCCGTATCTTGTCACACAAGAACAAATGCTTCTGCCGGCGGCAGAATTTCTGGACACACTGAAAGCAACGTGCGAATTGTGGCGCGTGCAGCGTGAATTGGATCAACTATGTGAGAATTCATATGAAAGCGCAGAGCTTTTATATCGGCCTTTTGGAACGTTAAGCCCCGGAGAACGCACGAAAGTCCTGCTTTCCGTCTTGTTCTCAGGAGAAAATGATTTTCTCCTGATCGACGAACCGACCAATCATTTAGATCAGGAATCCAGGGAAAGCGTAAAAAACTATTTATCTTCCAAAAAAGGATTTATTCTGGTATCACATGACCGGGATTTTCTGGATGACTGTATCGACCATATTCTCGTTCTGAATCGGAAGACGATCGAAGTCCAAAAAGGAAATTTCTCAAGCTGGTGGGAAAATAAACAGCGAAAAGATCAGTTTGCGAAATCTGAAAATGAAAAGCATCTGAAAGAGATTGGCAAATTGAAACGCGCATCTTCAAGAGCATCTTCCTGGGCCGATCAAAATGAACGCACCAAAATTGGATTTGATCCGGTCAAAGAACCCGACCGCCCCACAAGAGCACACATTGGAGCAAAGACGAAGAAGATGCAAAGTCGGGTAAAACAGATGCAAAATCGAATCCAACATGAAATCGAAGAAAAAGAGGGGCTTCTTGTAGATCTGGAACAACCCGTTGATCTGAAAATCATGCCCTTGAGCCATCCCAAAAAAATGCTTGTAAATATTCACGAGTATTCCATGCAATATACAGACGCAGATTATCCTATTTTCACAGACCTCTCACTTTCTATCTTTCAGGGCGACCGTATCGCTCTGCACGGTAAAAACGGATGTGGAAAATCCTCACTTATCAAGATGATTTTACAGAAAGCGGGCAACGCAGATATCCATTTATCAGTTGCAGAATCTGGAACTTGTGAGACGGCATCCGGCTTAATCATCTCTTATGTCAATCAGGATACCTCTGCACTGAAAGGCTGTATCTCCAAGTTTTGCACCGACCGCAATCTGGAAGAAAGTCGATTCTGCTCCATACTGCGGCAGCTCGATTTCGACCGCGTTCAATTTTCTAAAAATATGGAAGACTATTCGGAAGGACAGAAAAAGAAGGTTCTGATTGCTGCAAGCCTGCTTACACCGGCGCATTTATATGTATGGGACGAACCTTTGAATTATATAGACGTTTTTTCCAGAATGCAGATTGAAAATCTGATCTTACAATACCAGCCAACCATGCTGTTTGTGGAGCATGATGCGCGATTTCGTGAGAAAATTGCAACGGCGACGGTAAAGTTGTGAGTCTAACGCTATTAGCATTCCCCCATTTCCAAATATGACGCTTGGAACATGTGCCCTATAGATAACAAAAAAAGATGGACTTATCCCTATCAATAGAATAAGTCCATCTTTTCCGTTATCCGCTCTGCCTATTTCTGCACAATATTAATAATCCGTCCCGGAACATAAATTTCTTTGATAATATTGCCACCAAGTTTATCGCCAAGCGCTTCTTTTCCAGCAGCGATCGCAGTGTCTTTATCGGCGTCTGCCGCAATCGAGATGACTGCTTTTGTTTTCCCGTTGATCTGCACGGCAATCTCGATTTCATCATCTTTCATGGCGTCCTCATCGTAAGACGGCCATCCCACGCAGAATATGGTCTCCGTATGTCCAAGCTGCTCCCACATTTCCTCTGCGAAATGCGGTGCAAACGGAGACAAGAGAACCGCCATCTTCTCCAGTGTCTCTTTATCAACGCCCCCTTCTTTTTTGGCTATTTCAATCAGCTTGTTATTGTGCTCCATAAATGCGGAGATCACCGTATTCAAGCTGAAATTCTCCAGACGGGTCGTCACATCGTAAATCAGTTTGTTGCGGACTTTTACCATTTCCTTCGTGGCTTTCACATCCGCTTCTTTGCTGTCCATCAGCAAATTCCAGAGACGTTTCAGGAAACGATTGACCCCATCAATTCCTCGGTCATCCCATTCGGCATCCAACTCCGGCGGACCTACGAACAATTCATACATCCGCAGGGAATCACAGCCATAATCCCGTACCAAATCATCCGGAGATACGACGTTTCCTTTGGATTTACTCATCTTGATTCCATTTTTACCGGTAATCATACCCTGATTAAACAGCTTCTGGAACGGTTCATCAAAATCTATCACTCCGATATCATTCAAGAACTTTGTGTAGAACCGAGAATACAACAAATGCAATACCGCGTGTTCTACACCACCGATATACATGTCTACCGGAAGCATCGCATCCGCTTTCTCTCTGGATACAAGCTCCTTGTCATTATGATTATCCACATACCGAAGGAAATACCAGGAAGATCCAGCCCATTGTGGCATCGTATTCGTCTCACGCTTAGCCGGACCATTGCAGACCGGACAAGTACAATTCACCCACTCGTCAATCGCTGCCAATGGGGACTCACCAGTACCCGTCGGTTCATAAGATTTCACATCTGGAAGCTGCAACGGCAGCTCTTCTTCCGGTACTGGCACATTTCCACACTTCGGACAGTGAATAATCGGAATCGGCTCACCCCAATAACGCTGACGTGAAAAGACCCAATCACGCAGCTTGTAGTTTACCGTCGCTTTTCCAAATCCCTTTTCCTCAATGATATGCGGCGCTTCCTTTTTCAAGACTGCGGACTCCATCCCGTTCCACTCTCCAGAATTAATCATAACACCGGAAGCTTCGGTGTAGGCTTCCGTCATATTCTCAATCTCTTTTCCTTCTTTTGCGATGACCTGAATAATCGGAATATCGAATTTCTTTGCAAACTCAAAATCTCGATCATCATGAGCCGGAACACACATGATCGCTCCCGTACCATAATCCGCCAACACATAATCGGATAACCAGATCGGTGTTTTCGCTCCGTTAAGAGGATTAATCGCATAACTTCCAGTAAATACACCGGTCTTCTCTTTGTCCTGCATACGGTCCACATTTGATTTCACAGAAGCTTCATAAATATACTGGTCCACCGCCGCTTTATTCTCCGGAGTGGCAAGTGACGCCGCCAATTTGTGCTCTGGCGCTAGTACCATGAATGTTGCGCCGTAGAGCGTATCCGGTCTGGTCGTATAAACGGTAATTACATCGTCGCTATTCTCCACCGGGAAATTCACTTCCGCACCGTAAGACTTCCCAATCCAGTCTGTCTGCATCTTCTTAACCTTCTCTGGCCAGTCCAATTTATCCAAATCATTCAATAACCGTTCCGCATAAGCCGTAATCTTCAACATCCACTGGCGAAGATTCTTCTTCGTCACTTCCGCACCGCAGCGCTCGCATTTCCCATTTACGACTTCCTCATTTGCCAGCCCAGTCTTACAGGATGGACACCAGTTGATCGGAAATTCCTTCTCATAAGCAAGTCCTTCCTTAAACATCTTTACAAAGATCCACTGCGTCCATTTATAAAATCCGGGGTCTGTCGTATTGACCTCCATATCCCAGTCATAAAGAGCGGCGATCTGATTGATCTGCTCTTTTATCTTGGCCACATTTTCCGCAGTAGATTTTGCAGGATGCACGCCCATCTTAATCGCGTAGTTCTCTGCTGGCAGACCAAACGCATCCCACCCCATCGGATGCACAATATAATATCCCTGCTGCAATTTATAACGACTCCACACATCTGAAATCACATATCCACGCCAATGCCCCACATGAAGCCCATTTCCAGACGGATAAGGAAACATATCCAGACAATAATATTTTTGTTTCTGCTTTCCTGTCTTATCTGTTCTTGGATTCACGGGATTTTGCGCCCACTTTTCCATCCATTTTTTCTCGATTGCCTTATGATTATAAACAATCTTAGCTGCCATTTTCTGTTACCTCCCTTTTCTTTCAACAAAAATGGAAAAGCCCTTTCATCTCCCGCAAGAGACGAAAAGGCTGTTAGTTTCCGCGGTACCCCTCTTCAATATGTCACTGAATATTCTGAGTATAGTTGAATAAGCGGACATATTCCACCCTTTCATCATACCTCATTATTATAAAAAGACTGTTCATATAAGTCAAGTCCTTTCCATTGAGTAAATCAAAGGTGTCTATTATCTTTGATTGCGAATTCGGAATTTCTTCGTCTGCTCCTCCAACAAATGTACTTGTTCAAATAGCTCTGTGCTGACTGCCGCAGATTCTTCGCTGCTGGCAGAATTAGTCTGAACAATAGAGGAAATCTGACTGATACCCTCTGTTACCTGTGAAATAGAGGACGCCTCCTCCTGCATCGCTTCTGTAATCGTTCCAATTGCTTCATTCGACTGTGTTACCAATTCCAGTGTCTTCTTCAACGTCTGAGAAACCTCACCGACAATCTGGCTTCCCTTGTCGGTTGCCCGCACTGAATTTTCAATCAATTCTTTCGTCGCCTTCGCTGCCTGATCTGACTTCGCCGCTAAATCACGCACTTCATCCGATACCACAGCAAATCCTTTTCCAGCTTCCCCTGCACGCGCGGCTTCGACCGCCGCATTCAGCGCCAGTATATTCGTCTGGAATGCGATATTTTCAATAGCCGAAATAATATTGCTAATCTCACTGGAAGATTGACTGATATCCTTCATAGCCGCTACCATCTGTTCCATCTGATCACTGCTGATTGTCACCTGTTCTCCGGTCAGACGAGCATTCTCTCTCGCCTCAGCCGCCACCTCGACATTTTGACTCGCACTCTTGGATAGTTTATCCAAAGTGGCATACAATTCTTCTACCGCGCTAGCCTGCACAATCGCCCCCTGAGACAGAGATTGCGCACCATTGGACAACTGTTCTGCATTCCCTGAAACCTTACTCTCCGCCTGGAGAATCTTCTCAATCGTAACAGAAAGTGTGGAAGTAAGTACTCCAAGAGATTCTTCAATGGTCTGAAAGTCTCCAATAAATGTTCTCGAAGTATTGACATCAAAATTGCACTGTGACAACTGTTCCATAATACGATTGAGATCTTCCACATAACTGTGAATCAGCTCCATGGATTTTTCCAGGATCTCCGCCAACTCCCCCAATTCATTATCTGCCTGATACTCCAGATTCAGATTTAATTGGCCTTCCTGAAGTGGACGGCTCTTATCACTAATCATCAGAATCGGCCGAATCACCTGACGCAGTACATATTGTACTAAACTAATCAGGCAAACCAATACCAGCACAAGCCCAAGAGCACACATCAGATGCATCGTTAGAATCATGTGGCGAATCTGTACGGTAGTACTGTCGTTCAGTTCTGTTCCACGTTCTATCACTTGATCCAATAAACCAACCAACGTAGAAAGGTTTGACTGAATCGTCTGCTGATAATAAGTCTGTGCCTGCAATGGATCAGTCGCCATCAAGTCCAGAACATAAGTTGCAGACTCGTGCAGCTCCTTATGTAGAGACTCTAATTCACTTCGAAGACCGAGAATCGTCTCATCATCCGTACCAGCTTCCCCGTAGAGCCACTGCCCCAAAACACACGTTGTAGGATCGGTACTGCCGGTAAACTCAGAACCGGTATACAGAGCATTGCTGAGATTACCGGACCATTTGTAGTGTGCCGCTTCCGCCATCTGCGCCCTGTTCAATACCGAGTTTGCCTCCGCATTCGCATCCTGTGCTTTCTCAATACGTAAAAGACTGATCGTTGTAACGCCACTATATACAAGCACGGAAGCAATCGCTGCGATCACCCGGATCCCAACCATTTTTTTAATACTTTTGCGCATAATACACATCCTTTCCTTTTTTAACATATCCAGGCATTCTGTTGGTTCAAAGTATGCCTAATTCCACAAACTTCTGGATTTATTTTTATTATCATACCATAACTTCTACCTTTATTGATAGCATTTTTTTCAAATTACTATAATATTTTATATCCAATTGCTGGAATTCTAACTTGCTTATTCCAAAAACCGATTGTATAATGTCTTTGGCACATAGAGACTTATTTTCAAAGCTAGGAGTTACAACATGATTACATTGTTATTTGATATTGATGATACTTTATATGATATGATGATCCCTTTCCAAAGTGCCTGTCATGCTGTCCTCGGAACACAATGTGATGCATTTATAGAAGATATGTTTAAAGTATTCTATAGACACAGCAACAGACTTCTGGAGGATACTCAAAAGGGACATCTCCCCATCGAGATTATGCGTCAGAAACGAATTCAGTTGGCGGCACAGGAGTTTGGCCTTACACTTTCCGACGAGACGGCATCCTCATTCCAGATTTCTTACAAGGAAAACCAGGAGAAAATATTTATCTCTGATACCGTACGGGAGATGTTGGACGATTGCTGTCATCATCACGCTGCTGCCGGCATCATTACAAATGGTCCTTCTGGACATCAATGGCAGAAAGCATTATGGTTAGGACTGGACCACTGGTTTCTCCGCGAACAAGTTATCATTTCCGGAGATGTCGGTGTCGACAAACCACATGTGGATATTTTCCGCCACGTATCAGAAAAACTACAACTATCCGGAAAAGAAGTCTGGTATGTCGGTGATACCTTCGCCAATGATATTGTCGGCCCTTCCCAGATCGGTTGGCATACTATCTGGCTGAATCGTCGTCACTATCCGACACCAGAAGTCCCACCATATCCAGATATCACGGTAAAGGATGAAGAAGAGATGTGTACTGCCATCAAAAATCTGATTCACGAATGCCAACCTAACAAACAATAGACTAATTTGCCCAACAAATGAAACAAGAGCGTATAGATTGGTTTCTATACGCTCTGATGCTGTGTGCCCATCCCCAATATAACTGAAAGTTGATCATTCCTTTTCTTTTGATTATCAAACGCCTTTTTTCGCAATTTCTGAGAGGGATCTGCCCACCAGAAATTCATTTACCGCACAAACTTTTGCTCGATCATATGCACGAAAAATCATACTTGCTCGCCCTGGATTCTGATATACTTTCCAGTACCCACTCAATATACACTTTTTTCCATTATGACGAATAAATTCCCTTACATCCTCAAGTGGATATCCCAAAAGTGCTCCTATCTCATGTGGAAATTCTGTATTTTGCTCCAGAAATTTTTGAATTCTTCCACCAAGACGCGTCAGCACATTCCCACACTCCATTTCATTATAACCATATTCTTTCAAGAATCGTCTTATCCCTACCTGATTTAGATATTGATGCAAATCATTTTCTCTATAAAAGAACACCAAACAAATCTCCCGATTATCATATAAAACCCGATAAAGAATATCCGTTTCTGAAAACAATTCCTTTAAATACCTTCGAGACTCTCTGGCAATCTTCAAAACCGCTGCCGCTTTCATTCCTTTTAAGAGCGGCGCACACTGAAGAACAATCTGGAATTGTAGTCGAATCTTTTGATTTTCATTTGAACAGTAATACAGAAGTAATTCCGCAGGCATTTTTTTTCTTCTCCAACTTTTTATTTTTTGTATTTGATCTTATTGTCTCACCTTTTTATCTTCTTATCCGATATTCTAATTTTTTTATGAA
Organism: Hespellia sp.; assembly: GCA_022790755.1. Taxonomy (GTDB): domain Bacteria; phylum Bacillota; class Clostridia; order Lachnospirales; family Lachnospiraceae; genus Mediterraneibacter_A. The sequence goes on from JAAVXR010000065.1 coordinate 50,272, forward strand.
GTACACTTTTTATGGTTGTTCCAAATACCGCTTTAGTGTATAATAAAAGCAAATAGATTGTACTGAGAGCGCCGACAGAATTCTCACAATTATGAAGGAATCAGAGCACTCAGCAAATAACATAATAAAAGGAGAATTTGCCATGGTAAATGTATTGACAGGCCCAAAGGGCAGCGGAAAAACACAGCAAATGATCGAATTAGCGAATCAGGCAGCAAAAGTATCTAACGGAAATGTAGTTCTCATTAAGAAAAGTCATCGCAATACATATAGCGTAGATTTCAGTATCCGAACCATCTGTATGACCGACTATAAGGAAATCGAAACCATCGACGCATTTAAAGGATTTTTGTATGGTATGGCAGCCGGCAATCATGATATCGAATCCGTCTTCATTGATAGTGTTCTGAAACAGGCGGACATCTCACTTTCCAACTTACCTTCATTCCTTAATATATTAAAAAAGATCTCAGAAGAGAATCACATCGACTTCTTTGTCAGCATCGGCGCAAGCAAAGAGGAATTGTCCGATGTAGATCTTTCAGAGTGCAAACTTCTGAATTAATAGTCGTTGGCTAAAAATATAAAGAATAACACACTTTTTACATCACAAAAATGCTGCCTGTATAGAGAACCCCCTATACAGACAGCATTTTTTACTTTGAAAGTTCGCCGCCGAACAGGCGGCATAAATTCAGGGATGCCAAGTGCGCCCTCGCATCTTTCATGCATGGTGCTGCGCTCCTTTGCGGGCGCATGCAGGTTTAATTTAGAAATCAGGGATCAAAAACACCCTTTCTATATTCTATTCTTCTTCCGTCACTCTTCCCGCTTCTTTTCCATTCAAAGATAACACCATATTTGCATATTCATCCTCTTTGTATTCCACCGTCACTTCATCGCCTTCATTGAATCGAATAATATCAATGAAGTCTACCACGGAAATATCAAATATTTCATCAGAGCCAGCCAGCATAATATAGTAATGTGAATTTCCATCCACAACACCCTGTGCTATTTTCGTAATCTCTGCAGTCAGTGTTTTTACGGTACGTGTATCTTCTGCCGTTACTTTAATTCCATTTTTATACATCAATTCCGTGTAAGAGGACTCGCATTCACTCACGGTATCTCCGATGGCCACAATCTGGTATTTCTGCACATTTACCATCGCATATTTTTTTACCAGCCCCGCATCATCTTTCAACGCGATAAAGTAGGTGGGCTCCCCAGAAATATTCAACAACAGCGGGAAAGTAGCCACATATTTTAGATTCTGCACCTGACCTTCCGCTGAGGACATCGCGGAAGATTCTGTAGCTCCTTCTATCTCATAAAACTTTGTCTCCATTGTTCTCTGATTGATCAAAACAAATCCGACATTCGACTCATCTCCACTGACACTCGTTACACCTGTATATACCCATACATCATCGTCAATTGCCAAATAATTATATCCATTTGTAGTCGTCAGACAATCCTTCTGCCCTAAAATACTGTTAAAATATCCATGTTTCAGTGATCCATAGTAATCGTACAATTGCACCAAAAGGTCCGCCGAGTAAGCACGATCAATCCATTCTGGAGCATCCTCCACCGCATAATCTTCCGTGTCACCAGTGACCGCATTACAAAGTACTACTCTTCCTACTGTTGCACCACCAAAAAGGCCGATATTGTATTTACGCACCGGACATATCCAGTAAGGCACGCCTTCTTCATTGATCTCAAAACTCAACTCGTTAAAAATATAAGTGGGATAACGAAATCTTAAATGCCTGTAAATATTTCGATTAAAATGATCGCTGGTCGTATATTTCATTCCGCTCTCCAGCTTCACGAGTTCCGTATTCTGCGTAGCCATATCTATACGAACATACGCCGGAATTCCATCTTTTTGATTCGTCAGCCACTTGATTGTACTGGCATATTTCAGCGGCGAAACCCGAACCGGTTGATCCTGAAAATTGATCTGACTATACAGTTCATCCACTTCGAACTGAGAAACCATATCTACCATACTTCCCATTTTCCGGTTCCCAAGTATTGTCGCAGAATCCCTGTCCAGAAGTGGAATCTGGTTAAATGACAATTCTTCAATGTCCCTGGTAAACACCCCATCCTCCACCTTTAGAAGATTCTGATACTTTTTCGCGTTTACAATTGGAGAAGACAATAGACTCCCAATCAAATAAACAACTACGACAACGCCAAAACAGACCAATAGGCTTTTTACCGTCTTCGAAGAGCGGATTTCTGTCAATGGCAGCCGCTTTCTTGCAACATAGATGGCAACTATCAGAAGTATCAGCACCATCACAAAATACCATAAATCTGGTGAATGAATATTGATCGCTGGAAGTGCAATGTAATAATAAATGCACACCAAAAGCAATATCCCTATCGTTGCAAATAACTTGAATTTTTTCATATAGCTCCTCCTGATTTTGATACCGACGGATTGTCTATTCGACAAACTCCATCCTTTGATTTCGCCTCTGCTTCCACAGAAACAGGTTATTAAAATCTCCGTCTCCAGAATCCCGTCGAAAATAGCAGAAGATAGGGAAAAATTTCCAGACGCCCCACCAACATATCCAGACAGAACACAATCTTAGATAGGTAAGAAAAATCTGCAAAATTCTCCACCGGTCCTACGCTGCCAAGTCCCGGACCCACATTGTTCACCGTAGTCAATACCGCCGTAAACGTCGATGTAAAATCAAAATTGTCTATGGAAACAATCAATACGGAAGAAATAATAATTAGAATATAACAAATAAAATAAATATATACGCCGTGCATGGTCTCTTCCCGAACTTTTCTCCCATTGACCCGCACGATAGTCACCGCTTTGGGATGGATCATTTGCTTGATTTCCTGTAAAATACTTTTCAGTAAAATCAATAGACGGGAAACCTTAATACCACCACCGGTTGAACCAGCGCTGGCGCCAATTATCATAACCGTCAACAAAATACTTTTTGACAATTCTGGCCACAGATCAAAGTTTGCCGTGCAAAATCCGGTAGTCGTGATCACCGCTGCAACCTGGAACAGTGCATAACGAAATGCCTGAAACAGATTCCCGTACATATTCAAGATATTCACAGTAATCACAGCCACTGCTCCTGCAATGATCCCCAGATAAACCCGCAATTCCTCATCACAAAATATTGCTCGAACCTGTTTGAGGAGCAGTAGATAGTATAAATTGAAATTGATTCCAAATAGAATCATAAATACAGAAATCACCATGTCAATATACGCACTGTTATAGAATCCGACACTGGCATTCCGGGTAGAAAAACCTCCGGTCCCAGCCGTACTGAACGCATGTGTAATACTGTCAAAGAGATCCATCCCTCCAAACAATAGCAGCACAACTTCTAATGCAGTCAACGCAAAGTACATCGCATATAGAATCTTTGCCGTACTCCTAGTCTTAGGAACCAGTTTATCCACCTCCGGTCCCGGCACCTCCGCACGCATCAAATGCATTGCGTTCTTGTCATCCAGCGAAGTCAACATCATGACAAATACGAGCACGCCCATGCCACCGATCCAGTGCGTCAGACTTCGCCAAAATAAAATTCCCTTCGGCAATGTTTCGATTTCCCTCAAAATCGTAGAACCAGTCGTCGTAAACCCAGAAACCGTCTCAAAAAAAGCATCCAAATAATGTGGAATACTCCCCGAAAGACAAAATGGAATCGCCCCAAACAGTGACCACAAAACCCATGCAAATGCCACGATAAACAGACCCTCTTTTCCATAAATCATGGAATTCTCAGGTTTTTTTCTCGCTGTCAGCAAATAAATGATTCCCAGAACTATACTTGTTAAAATAAAATATATATATTCATCCTCGCGATATAACAGAGAGACAAATGCCGGAATCAAAAGCACCAAAGCTTCTACTCCCAGCATTTTCCCGATAATATATCCTATCATCCTTAGATTCATTTGTACTCACCCTATAATAATATATCTTTGATATCCTGGAGCTGCTTCTCCATCGTGACAACGATAACGCTATCCCCCACTCTGATACAATCATTACCATTCGGAATGATAATCTGCCGTTTTCTTGCAATACACGCAATCAGATTATTCGGCTTTGTCGGAAGATCTTTGAGCGGAATATCCGTATAACTTGTCTTCGAATGTATGATAAATTCCAAAGCTTCAATTCTGCCATTGACCAATTGGTACATGGTCTCCACATTTGCGCTGCTAAGGGAGTTCTGTCTCGCTCGTACATAGCTTAAAATTGCATCGGCCGTTGCACTTTTTGCGGATACGACGCTGTCAATCCCCAGATCTTCCACCATCTGAACTCTCCAGTCGCCATTCACTTTTGCAACTATTTTCGGAATCCCATGACTGTTGGCGAGCAAAGACATTATGATGTTTTCCTCATCCAATCCTGTCAGAGCCACGAAAGCATCCGCATCTTTCATACCCTCTTCATACAATAGATCGTGATCTGTTGCATCCCCACAAATAATCGTTGCTTTTGGAAGCAATTCACACAATTCTTCACATCTCTCCCGATTCTTTTCAATGATCTTGACCTGCATACCCAGTGCTGCTAACCCCTGCGTAAGGTAATAACTTACCCGACCACCTCCGCAGATCAATACCTTTTTGATCTTATTTTTCCGCTGACCAAACAGCTTCATAAACTGCTTTACTTCCTTATGGGATGCTGCCACATGCAAACGATCTCCCGGTCGAAGCACATACTCACCATCCGGAATGATAACATCCTTCCCTCGTTCCACCGCACAGACCAGAAGCTGAATTTGATATTTTGTATATAAATCTTTGAGAGCCATCCCTGTCATAGGATTCTGTTCTGTAAGCGGAAACTCAATCAATTCCACGCGTCCTTTGACAAATGTTTCAATCTTACTGGCATCCGGATAGATCAAAACCCTTGTGATCTCTTTTGCCACCGTCAGCTCTGGGTTTACCGCCATACTCAATCGCAAATCTTCCTTCAACATGTCAATCTGCTGATAGTAGATCGGATTGCGCACCCTTGCTATGGTATGTTTTGCCCCAAGCCGCTTTGCTACAAGACAACTCAACATATTGGTCTCATCCATGGATGTACAGGCAATCACAAGGTCCGCATGAGGTACTTTTCCTTCCCTCTGCACTTCCACACTGGCGGCCTCACCCGTCACACAAAAAACATCCAGCTTGTTGCCAGCTTCCTTCATCTTTCGGGCATTACTATCAATCATGACGATGTCATATTCCTCTTCCGAAAGCTGTTTTGCCAGTTTATAACCAACCTTCCCATCCCCGATAATTACGATCCTCATTTCGCATTTTCCTACCTGTCTGTAAAGATTGCTACCTGCTCAGATAGCGACAAGGGCATTATATCACTTTTCCCATTAAAGTACAATCAATATAGGAACTTTACCCGTACTTCTCTCGGGAACAAATCTTATGTATAAAAACAACTCGTTTCGGTTCAAACGCTACCGAAACGAGTTGTTCTTATATCTGCTTTTATCTTCTTTCCTCTCTTATTCTTCCGCTGATCTTGCGGCGATCTCTTTCTCCTGAACATCAGAAGGAGCCTGCTCATATCTCGCGAACTCATACGCATATGTCCCGCGTCCACCAGTCATGGAGCGAAGCACCGTGCAATAGCCAAAGAGTCCTGTCATCGGGATATCTGCTTCCACTACTTGTTTTCCGCCCTGAATTGGGTTCATTCCGAGCACACGACCCCGACGTTTATTCAGATCTCCCATCACATCACCCGTATACTCATCCGGAACTGTAACCTTCAAAGACGCAATTGGCTCCAGTAATACCGGAGAAGCTTCCATGAAGCCTTTCTTAAATGCCTGCACGGTAGCCGTCTTAAACGCCATCTCGGAGGAATCCACTGGATGATAAGAACCATCGTACAAAGTCGCTTTCACACCAACTACCGGATACCCCGCCAGTGGTCCCTTCGTCACAGAGTCCTGAAGTCCTTTCTCCACCGCCGGGAAATAATTTTTCGGAACAGCTCCGCCGACCACTTCCTCGGCAAACACATAAGGAGTCTCCAGATCTCCGGACGGTTCAAAACGCATCTTGACATGTCCATACTGACCATGTCCACCCGACTGTTTCTTGTACTTTGTATCTACGTCTGAGTTCTTGCGAATCGTCTCACGAAATGCCACCTTCGGCGTCTCCAGTGTAATCTCCACTTTATAACGTGCGGCAAGCTTGCTTGCGATAATCTCCAGGTGTTGATCTCCCATTCCATACAGCAGAGACTGACGATTCTCACTGTCATTGACGGCTCTGATTGTCACATCTTCTGCCATCATTCTTGCAAGCGCCTGGGATACTTTATCTTCCTCTCCCTTTTTCTTTACGGCATATTTCATATATGTATAAGGGATGGAATATTCCGTCTTACCAAAGAGAACCGGAGCCCCTTTCGTGGAGAGCGTATCTCCTGTCCGCGTATTGTTCAGCTTCGCAATTGCTCCGATATCTCCAGCAAAGAGTTCCGTCACTTCCGTCGGCTTATTTCCAACCATTGTATAAATTTTACCTGGTTTCTCCTCGGAATCTGTCGCGGCATTGTACAGAACATCATCCCCTTTGAGCACACCGGAACATACTTTGATAAATGAATATTTTCCGATAAAGGGATCTACCATCGTCTTGAATACATAGGCCGTCTTTGCTTTGGAGAAATCAAAGTTCGCCTCGAAGATCTCATTGGAGTTCTGGTTGACGCCCGCATATTCGCGATTCTCCGGACTTGGGAAGAACCGTACAATATCCGACAGCAAATTCGCAACTCCCTGTGCTTCCATGTTCGATCCCATCGCCACCGGAACGATATCGCAATCCATCACTTCTGTTCTCATCGCCGCACGGATCTCTTCGATTGAGAATTCCTCTCCAGCAAAATACCTCTCCATGAATTCATCGCTGGTCTCCGCAACCGCTTCCAACAATTTCTCACGATAAGATTCCAGGTATGGCACGCAATAGTCTGGGACCTCGCACTCTTCTCTGGTCGCCACTCCGGTATATCTTCTGCCAGCGTTCTTAATCACATTCACATATCCTACCAACTTCTCGTTCTCACGAATCGGCGAAAAATGCGGCGCGATACACTTTCCATATCTCTCTGTCAGATCGTCTACTACCTGACGGAAACTGGCATCATCCAAGTCCATCTCTGTCACATAAATCATACGCGGAAGATTGTATTTCTCACAAAGCTCCCAAGCCTTCTCCGTACCAACTTGTACTCCTGCTTTTCCAGAAACTACAATTACCGCCGCATCGGCCGCGCTGACTGCCTCCTCCACTTCTCCCACGAAATCAAAATACCCCGGCGTGTCCAGTATATTGATCTTTGCCTTCTCCCATTCAATAGGAATCAGGGATGTACTGATTGAAAATTTACGTTTCTGCTCTTCCTTATCAAAATCACTGATCGTGTTCGCATCCACCACTTTTCCGATTCGGTTTGTCGCACCTGACACATAAGCCATTGCCTCTACCAGACTGGTCTTTCCGCTTCCGCCATGTCCCAGTAATACCACATTCCTGATCTCGTCTGTTCTGTAAACCTTCATATGTCTGCCTCCTTGTGTTTCATTATTGTACCCGCAGAATATTCATTCCTATAACGGGTCAAAATACCATGTATATATTGTACTAAAACCCTCCCCTTTTTACAACTGATTTATGAATATTTCACAAGATAATCTGATTCATTTACCTTTTCCCCAAAAAATGGTACAATAACGAAATCAGAAAAAGTCAGATTCAGACTTCCAAAAAAGGAGATTATACCTGTGAATATACAAAAAGTTGGATTTATCGGTCTGGGACTCATCGGCGGTTCCATCGCAAAAGCAATCCGCCAGTACGCCCCAAACTGTCAGATCATCGCATTCGATAAACAGAAAGAAACCTTGGCGCTGGCAGTTCAGGAGGAAACGATTGATATATCGTGTTCGACCATTGACGAGAATTTCAGGAACTGCAATTATATTTTCCTGTGTGCTCCGATTTCCTATAATAACGCCTATTTGCCCCAGATTAAGACATTTCTTACGTCAGACTGTATTTTGACAGACGTAGGAAGTGTAAAAACTTCTATCCATGAAGAGATCATTCGACTTGGGCTTGAAGAATACTTTATCGGCGGTCACCCGATGGCCGGTTCCGAGAAAAGCGGGTTTATCAATTCCAAACCTCATTTGATGGAGAATGCTTACTATATTCTGACCCCCTCCGCCAAAATAACAGAAGACAAAATCAAAAGATACCAGGAATTTGTCTATTCCATCAAAGCCCTTCCTTTGGTGCTGGATTATCGACAACACGACTATATTACCGGAACCATCAGCCATCTGCCGCATATCATCGCCGCCAGTTTGGTGAATCTCGTCCGGTGCACGGATACCGACGACGAACTGATGAAAAACATGGCAGCCGGCGGATTCAAAGATATCACAAGAATCGCCTCCTCCTCGCCGGTCATGTGGCAGCAGATCTGTCTGAAAAATCAGACAAATATTTCTGCAATCCTCGATAGCTATATTCAAATGCTGAAAAACGCAAAAGAAATCATTGACGCAGGTAACGAGACGGAATTATACCGAATGTTTGAGGTATCGCGCGACTATCGTAATTCCATGCCGGATGGTTCAGCCGGGCCAATTAAGAAAACATATGCCATATACTGTGATATTATTGACGAGGCAGGTGGAATCGCTACCATTGCCACAATCCTGGCAAGCAACAATATTAGCATCAAAAATATCGGTATCATCCACAATCGGGAATTTGAAGAAGGAGTACTCCGCATTGAATTCTACGACGGTGCTTCCTCAGAGAAGGCAGCCGCACTTCTCAGGAAATATCGCTATACAGTTTATGAAAGATAGACCAACAAATAGAATTTAGGTTGCCTTATCGGCAGCAAACTTTCAAGGTAAATCAAAGAGATTAGTAAGGAGATCATAGGACTATGGAATTAAGTTCACTTACCAGTTTAAAAGGAAAAATTACCGTTCCCGGAGATAAATCTATCTCACATCGTGCAATTATGTTCGGAGCCATCGCAAAAGGAACCACCGAAATCACCCATTTTCTGAATGGGGCTGACTGCCTTTCCACCATTGGATGCTTTCGTCAAATGGGAATTGCAATTGAAGAGGAGGAAGGGCGAGTTCTCGTGCATGGAAAAGGTTTGTATGGACTGAAGATGCCCTCCGATACACTCAATGTAGGCAACAGTGGAACGACCACCCGTCTGATTTCCGGCATCTTGGCCGGACAAAACTTTGAATCCAAATTGTCCGGGGATGAATCTTTGAACTCCCGACCTATGAAACGGATCATGGAACCATTAAACTTTATGGGTGCCAATGTGTCCAGTATTATGCGTAACAACTGCGCTCCACTGTATATTTCCCCCGGTTCCCTGCACGGCATTCACTATCATTCAAAAGTTGCTTCCGCCCAAGTGAAATCGGCGATTTTGCTGGCCGGCCTGTACGCCAGAGGCGAGACTTCTGTGACGGAACCCTCCTTATCCAGAAACCATACGGAACTGATGCTGAAAGAATTCGGCGCACCGGTCCATTCTGCTTTCGAACTGGATGGCACAAAAGCTACCGCCTCCATTCATCCTTGCGAAGAATTATATGCACAAAAAATTTCCGTACCGGGGGACATTTCCTCGGCAGCCTATTTCATCGCCGCAGGTCTGATCGTACCAGATTCAGAAATTCTCATTCAAAACGTGGGGATTAATTCTACCCGCGCTGGTATTTTGCGGGTGTGTGAAGATATGGGAGGAGACATTACACTCCTGCACGAACGGAAAACGGGCGGAGAACCTGTCGCCGACATCCTGGTACGCACCAGCAATCTGCACGGCACTACCATAGAAGGAGCCATTATTCCGACTTTGATTGATGAGATTCCCATCATCGCAGTGATGGCGGCAGCAGCGGAAGGAGACACTGTGATCCGAGATGCCGCAGAATTAAAGGTAAAAGAAACCGACCGTATCGAAACTGTCACTGACAATCTGTCTGCCATGGGATGCGATATCACGCCGACCGACGATGGTATGATCATCCACGGCGGCAATCCGCTTCACGGGACAAACATTCATACACTTTTGGATCACCGCATTGCTATGGCGTTTTCCATCGCTGCGCTGATCGCAAAAGGACATACCAAGATCCTGGACAGCCATTGCGTGGATGTGTCTTACCCGACTTTTTATGATACGTTCGAAGAATTATTATAATGTTGATTTCAGCGCCTCCAGCATCTCCCACACCGTTTTCTGATGTGCCGGATGTCTCTTATACGGCGCAATCTGGGCAAGTGGCCTCAGTACAAAATCTCGATTCTGCATGTCCACATGCGGTATACACAAATTTTTTTGCTGCACGATCAGATCATCATAGAAAATAATATCCAGATCCAGCGTACGCGGTCCCCAATGAATGATTCTCTCACGGCCCGCCTCCTGCTCGATTCGATGCAGCTCTTCCAACAACTCTTCCGGGGGAAGCAGCGTGCGAAGTTCCAAACAGCCATTTAGAAACGGCTCCTGTTCCGTCATTCCATAAGGTTCTGTTTCAAGCCAGTCGGACACAGATTGCACATTACAGCCCTCTGTCTTTCGTAATGCTGCCACCGCGTCCTGCAAAAACTTCTCCCGATCTCCCATATTCGACCCCAGTGCAATATACGCGGTATGCCATCCCCGTGTAATTTCCACTGAAACAGTCTCTAACGGTAAACCAATCGGTGCCCAAGGCTTTTTCACCTCCAACGTCACACGTTCCAGTCTGTCTACCTGTAACAAAAGTTCCTGCGCTAGCGCTTCCACCACACGCTCAATCAACTGATACGTATTCTCTTTTAAAAAGGTTTCGATCATTTGGCATACTTCCCCATAATGAATCGACGCCGTCAAATCATCCGTTTTTCCTGCCTGTCTTGTATCTGTGTACAGCACTGCTGATATCAAAAATTTCTGTCCCAGCACATTTTCTTCTGGGAAAACACCATGCTTCGCGAATACTTCCAAATCCTGAATTTTAATTTTATCCATTTTTTCCTCCTACATGTTCTGTAGACACAGTATCACAAGTTTTCTTTCATCTTCTTGAATTGTTCATTTGGGAAGAACAACATTGATAGCATTCTACTCATTTTCCTTAAAATTCATTATATTTAATTATAGTAAATTGTCAATCTGCCTTATCTTTGAGTTAACGCACTTTTTAAGTTTTTACGACCCACAATCCGCCATTCTAAAGTATTCAAACAGAGATATCACTTTCATTAAATTATGAAGACACCCCATTTCATAAATATAAAACAACATTCCTTTGCCGAAAAAGTAAATATCAAAAAGACGCACGGTTTGCAATTTACTGTTCCATGCGCCTTTACGGTATTTTACTGATATTAAATTATTTTATTGATTATGCTAACTGCATAACCTCAGCTTCAAGTTCCTTTAATTCGTCTAATGATAATGAGGGAATACATAGCGCAATTTCATCAAGTGATAGTTTTCCCATTTTTATCATTCTTTCTGCCGTTTCCCTGTCTGCGTCATGCCTCTCGCTTCTGATAAATGATTTTATTATCTGTTCTTCATCAAATAAATTCATCATAATCGTCACAACCTCCTTTTCTCTCTGCGCCAAATATTCCCTTAAAATATTCCTATCCTTGCATATGCGGATCGTTTCCGCAATTGCCTTTTGTGTCATTCCATGTTGTTTTGTCTGTTTGTCAAAAACTTTGCAGAAAATGATGTACTGATTGATGATGTCATCTGTATCACCTTCATAGATAACTTTTGCTTTTACCTCAATGTCAATATCCGCACCCTCGAAAAATTCTTTAGACAAAGATATTTTATCGGGTTTTCTACCCTTATTGCCTGTAAATATCACATACAGTTCGGGTTTGGGCATTCTGACTTTTCTGCTTTTATAATAGTCTTGGCTGGTACGCTGAAAATATTCGTGATAGCTTTGCGCCAGATACAACAACACCCTTACTAAAATATTCATTGTCCATGTAGCTTGCGCTTCTACAAGTATCATCAGCTTATTATTAGCAATAAAGCCTAAATCATTATACAGATTATCAGTCAATACATTTGTAATCGTTACATCTG
>JAAVXR010000006.1 GCA_022790755.1 Hespellia sp.
CCTTCTCCTCCATCAGCATATCCACATACAGACGATACCCTTTATCCGAGGGGATTCGACCGGCGGAAGTATGGGGCTGCATGATATAACCCATCTCTTCCAGATCTGACATTTCATTACGAATCGTCGCTGCGCTAACATTCAATCCCGTATATTTGGAAAGAGTTCTGGAGCCTACCGGCTCGCCAGTCTCCAGATAGGTCTGTATGATTGCTTTCAGAATAACCATTTTACGCTCATTTAGGCTTTCTTCCCGGATCATCCGTCACCTCCCAAAGCTCTTTCTCTTATTAGCACTCTTTATATTCGAGTGCTAACATCTACGTTTATTAAGATAGCACTCTCTTTTCTATTTGTCAACAGACTTTATATATTTTTTATAGATTATAAGGTAAAAAACCAGATTGCGTCCCCCGGCTGCGGTGTAGCGCGAACTAAAACGCTTATCTGCACTCCATTGCACAGGACATTGCGATGAACCTCTTAGTACGGAAATCGTGTTCAGCTTAGGTTTCCACGATTTCCTGAGTCTCATCTTCATTGTGCAAAAGACGTTTGAGCAAATGTTTTAGTTCGCGCTACACCGCAGCCGGGGGACGCAATCTGGTTTTTTCTCATGCGTGCGTTGGGAGGTTGGTTGGCTTCCTTAGTAAAAACATGAAATGTAAATACACCGGCTTTAAATAGATCGGCATAATTCAGTACGATATTTTAGGTTAATTTGCGTAAATTACTTTTCTTATACTTTCAACCATTATGATATAGTGCTGTAATTTTTTCTTGATTTGGGTGTGTGACGATTCCTTTTTCGGTCACGATTGCGGTGATTAGTTCATGTGGGGTGACGTCGAACGCCGGATTGTATACTTTGATTCCTTCTGGGGCAGTGCGTTTTCCGAAGCCACAAGTGATTTCTTCCGGGGATCGTTCTTCGATTGGAATATCCTCGCCAGTTTTTGCGTTTCTGTCAATCGTGGACACTGGACCTGCCACATAGAAGGGAATCTGATGATGCTTGGCAAGCACCGCTACCGAGTATGTTCCGATTTTATTTGCGGCATCCCCGTTGGCCGCCACACGATCACACCCTACGATCACCGCGTCTATCTTATTCTGCTTCATCAGCATACCCGCCATATTGTCGGTGATCAGCGTCACATCCACCCCTGCTTTCTGCAACTCCCATGCCGTCAGTCTTGCCCCTTGCAGAAGTGGCCTGGTCTCATCCGCATATACTTTGAAATGAATTCCGCGTTCTTGTCCCAGAAGCATGGGGGAAAGTGCAGTTCCATAACGCACCGTGGCGATTCCACCAGCATTGCAGTGTGTAAGCAACGTCATACCGTCCTCCAGAAGAGAGAGTAAATTTTCCCCGATCGCGATACACGCATTTTCTTCGTAGCGCTCAATCGCTTTTGCTTCTTCTTCCAAATACTTCTGACAAACACTGTTTGACTCTGTTTCATACTGCTTCCCAACACCGCGCATTCGCCCCAGCGCCCAGAACAGATTTACCGCAGTCGGCCGAGATGTCGATAAATAATCTAGCGCTTCTTCCAATATGCGATGATAATTTTCAATCGAATCCGAAACATGCCGCTGCATCTCCAATGCAACCCCATATCCTGCCGCGACTCCAATCGCAGGAGCGCCGCGCACACACAGCCTTTGAATCGCGTCCCACATCTGCCGAATCTCCCGAACTTCCAGATACTCTTCTCTTTCCGGAAGCACGGTCTGATCCAAAAGTTTTACAAAATCACCTTTCCACTCAACCGGTACAATTGTCTCTTTCATTCTAATTTCCTCCTCTCGTCTTCAATCAATTCCTAGGGTTAATGTGTCAAAAGCTACTTTTTAAAATTGATATAAGCAAATTGCACAAAACGTATTCTTCATTGTTCCAAGCTTCGGATCTAAGTGCTTCTAAAATGTTCTGATGAAAATATTAAAAAGGAGACGCAACCGCCCTCAATGCGCCGTCCATGGCGCAGATCGGGCTTTCGCCGGCATCCGTGCCGTCGAATTGCTGAGACTAGACAGAACATTAAGAAGCACTTAGATCCTACTCAGTCACAATTCAGAACACATTTTGTGCAATTTGCCAGATGAACTTTGAGAAAATACCTTTTGGCAGACGAACCTTTTTAGGCAATTGTGAAAATCCATTTGCGCCGTGGAATCAAGACCATAGAAGGTTGGAGGAGCACCCCGGCTGCCTTCTGTATTACTGAGCATGATGTAATGTACCTTGCAAATTGCGCAACATGTGTTCCAAATAGTGACTGCGAAAAATCTTAGCGCTTCTTAATGTTCTGCTCAATTTCCAGCGATTCGGCGGCACGGATGCCGAGAAAGCCCGATCTGCGCCATGGACGGCGCATTGAGGGCGGTTGCGTCCCTCTCTCAACTATTTTCATCAGAACATTCTAGAAGCGCTTAGATTTTATGCCCGGAACAATTTGGAACATATGTTGTGCAATTTGCTTACACCACATACAAAAAAACTTTTGCCACTCAACCTTATCATACATTTCCCCAATTCTCTGACAAAAACGTGAATATATCCGATGCTTTTGGCGGACAACCTCCCAGCGTTCTTTCAAAACAGGACGTGCACCTCCCCACCCCAATTTTTCCGCATTCTCCCTGATACCCCTGACCGATGCATACTAGCGGCAAATTCTTCTTCAAACGTCCGGTATCATGCAGCCGATCAATCGCATGGATCAGAGAACCATAACAAGCGCTGCAGGCATCCCTGGGAGCTGTATAATCTGCCAGCGCCTTAACCCGTCGAGTCATATGAATTGGTCCGTCATCTTTCGAAGGTGCGTTCAGATAAATGACATTCGCATGTGCGGTATCCGTGCTACCCACTCCCAATTGCTCTGCCATTTTGATATAACGCACATTCTCCGCCGAATATCCCATTGTCTCGCACACAAAAGCATCGCAGAGAACCGGATCTTTGAACCCGAGAACCCGATTCATTTCCACCGGATTGCCACCTTCCTCGAAATCCAAGTCGCCGCAAATATTATCCACCAAGATAAAATCATTGCGGACCACTGTATTCAAATGGGCAATCGGTTTGTGCAACCCCAACGTATGAAACCGTCGCTTCTCACAGTTTGGAATGACTCCCTTGTTATTCTTCAGAGCACAGGTGACCGTCGTCTGACAATGCCCTTTCAGTACTGGCATATTGATGACATAATCTGCCGCGACCGCTTTATCGCAGACTTTGATCTCCATCCCACAGGCATCGTATTTTGTCCAGCTATCCTTCTGCAAATCCTCAAAAGGCACGCCATATTTCTCACAAATCCGGTCATACCCTATTTTGCGAAAAGACTCGCCCGTTCTAGCGCCTACCCAGGAACTCTCCATAATCGTAATATTCTGAAAACCATGTTCCTGCAAATATTCCAGCGTTCCCTCCACCAGTTCCCCATGTGTGGTCGCTCCCTGAGATGGAGGCAAAGGTGCCAACAGATTCGGTTTTAAAGCAACCAGCCGATTTCGCCCTCCGATTTCTGCTGCCAGATCCGCCCGCTCCAAAACCTGTTTCGTCATCTCCCTATAATCCGTCCCATGTATGATTATAATATCATTCCGATTCATAAAAGACTTCCTCCCTACTTTTACACTACAGATAATATCTCCAGCTCAGATAGACTAATGTTGAGGACAAAAGGTATTTTCTCAAAATGTACCCAGCAAATTGCGCAACATGTGTTCCAAATAGTGACTGCGAAAAATCTTAGCGCTTCTTAATGTTCTGTCCAACTTCCAGCAATTCGGCGGCAAGGATGCCGACGAAAGCCCGATCTGCGCCATGGACGGCGCATTGAGGGCGATTGCGTCCCTCTCTCAATAATTTTAATCAGAACATTCTAGAAGCGCTTAGATTTTACGCCCGGAACAATTCGGAACACATGTTGTGCAATTTGCCCACACCAACATTGAAAATCATTTTTGCCCCCACACCCCTACAGCAAAAAATAACTCAAAGCATAATTACTGATATCCACTCCCCGATCACTCAACCGGAGCCATCCATTCTCTTCTATAATAAGATACTTTTCCTCCAACTCCCGCACCACTTCACCGTAGATACTTTCCATTGGACAGGCAAAACAGACGTTAAACTCTTGCTTCCGGATTCCTTCTGTTTTCCGCAATCCCAGAAACATAAATTCTTCCATCTGCGCTTTTTGATCCAACACTTCCCGATGACACTGCAGTTTATCCGGTGTCCCCGCCAACTGAATATATTCCAGACGATCTCGGATATGATCATATCTCACGTTATCAATCAGCGAGGATGCGCCGATTCCCAACCCTAGATATTCCTTTCGCTCCCAGTAACCTAAATTATGCCTGCATTCATATCCTGATTTCGCATAATTAGAAATCTCATACCTACAATAACCATATCCCTCCAGAACCTGGGAAGTCATCTCATACATTCTGCGTTCCTCTTCCTCATCGGGAAGCGGCGCCAAAAGAGACTGTACAGATTCAAATTTCTGTTCCTTCATATTATGAAGGGACTGGTCGCCTCCATACAATTCATAAAAAGGCGTTCCTTCTTCTATAATTAGACTGTATGCTGAAATATGTTCCGGTGCAAGCGCCGCTACGGTATGCAAAGTCTCATTCCAGCTCGCGACTGTCTGTCCTGGAATTGCAGAAATCAGATCCAAATTGATATTCTCAAACCCGACTTTTCTTGCCATTTCGTACGTCACCAAAAACATCTGATAATCATGGATTCTCCCCAACATCCGCAACTCATGATCTTGGATAGATTGCAGGCCAATACTCAACCGATTGATCCCTGCTTTTTTATAACCCAGCAATTTTTCTTTGGAAACCGTGCCAGGATTCATTTCCATCGTAATTTCAGCGGCGACTCTTATCTGAAAAACACGCTGCAATGACTCCATCAACCGCTGCATCTGCCCTGCCGAAAGAAGCGAAGGTGTTCCCCCTCCAAAGAAAACGGATGTCACTTTGTAATCTGTAAACTTCCCTTCATATGCATATATCTCTTTTTGCAAGGCCTCCACATAAGTCTCAATTTCTTCTGGTTCTGCTGGTGCCGACAAAAAATCACAATACCGGCATTTTTGCACGCAAAAAGGAATGTGCAGATATAGTTCCAATTCTCTCAATTCCGCACATCCCCTTTCTGTTATTCTTATATCGCACGCATCACTGCCGCGCTGCATTTTCACTAAAAATCTATGAACCGCTGCAAACTGTTAATTACTGTCCAGTTTCAATACGCTCATAAAGGCTTTCTGTGGAATCTCTACATTTCCCACCTGGCGCATCCGCTTCTTTCCTTCTTTTTGTTTCTCTAACAACTTTTTCTTTCGGGAGATATCTCCACCGTAACATTTTGCCAATACATCTTTGCGCAGCGCTTTGACAGTCTCGCGGGCAATGATTTTGCTTCCAATCGCCGCCTGTATCGGAATCTCAAAAAGCTGTCTTGGAATCTCTTCTTTGAGTTTTTCACACATTTTACGTCCGCGCTCATATGCCGTTCCGCTGAATACAATAAAAGATAACGCGTCCACTTCTTCCTTATTTATCAAAATATCAAGCTTTACAAGCTCAGACCTCTGATACCCTAATATTTCATAGTCAAATGAAGCATACCCTCTGGACCGGGATTTCAGTGCGTCAAAGAAATCATAAATAATCTCGTTCAATGGTAAATGATACCGAAGCACCGCGCGGGTTTCTTCTATATACTCCATCCCCTGATATTCTCCCCGCCGTTCCTGACACAGATCCATGATCGCGCCAATGTATTCGGATGTCACCATGATTTCCGCTTTCACCATCGGTTCCTCCATGTATTCAATCTCAGAAGGGTCCGGAAGGTTGGACGGATTCGTCAGTTCAATCACTTCACCACTGGTCTTATGCACTTTGTAGATAACGCTGGGTGCTGTTGTCACCAATTCCAGAAAATATTCTCGCTCCAGCCGTTCCTGTATAATTTCCAGATGCAAAAGCCCCAGAAAACCGCATCGGAACCCAAATCCAAGGGCAACCGAGGTCTCCGGTTCAAATTGCAAGGCCGCGTCATTCAACTGCAGCTTCTCCAGTGCATCCCGCAAATCTGGATACTTTGCGCCGTCTGCCGGGTACATTCCGCAGAACACCATGGAATTTACCTTTTTATATCCAGGAAGCGGCTCCATACAGGGCCGTTCCATGTCGGTCACAGTATCCCCGACACGGGTATCCTTGACATTCTTCAGACTCGCGGTAATGTATCCTACCATCCCAGCGCTGAGTTCCTCACAGGGGATAAATCGTCCAGCCCCAAAATATCCGACTTCCACCACGTCTGCGGACGCTTTGGTTGCCATCATCTGAATGGTTGTTCCTTTTCGTACCGCTCCTTCCATCACACGACAGAAAACAATCACCCCTTTGTATGAATCATAGAGGGAATCAAAAATCAACGCCTGAAGCGGAGCCTTAGGGTCTCCGCCCGGGGCAGGAATCTTCTCGATGATCTGCTCCAGCACTTCCTCCACATTCAGCCCGGTCTTCGCTGAAATGCGCGGCGCGTCCTCCGCTTCAATCCCAATCACATCCTCGATCTCTTCAATCACACGTTCCGGTTCCGCACTGGGCAGGTCAATCTTGTTAATGACCGGCATCACATCCAGATCGTGATCCAGCGCCAAATATACATTTGCCAGCGTCTGCGCTTCCACACCCTGAGCGGCATCCACCACCAGAATGGCGCCGTCGCACGCGGCAAGACTCCTTGACACCTCATAATTAAAATCCACATGTCCCGGTGTGTCAATCAAATTGAAAATATACTCTTCTCCATTTTTTGCCTTATATACCGTACGCACAGCCTGCGCTTTGATCGTAATTCCACGTTCCCGTTCTAATTCCATATTGTCCAGAACCTGGGACTGCATTTCTCTGCTTGTCAAGAGTCCGGTTTTCTCAATAATCCGGTCGGCAAGCGTCGACTTCCCATGATCTATATGGGCAATAATACAAAAATTTCTGATCTTCGTCTGATCTGTTCCTGTCACTATTTCTCCCTCCAAATACTTGTAAAACTGTCCCTTATTACTTCGGTCCATTTCCCGACTACGCTCTCGCACGGCTGCTATATTTAACAATAAAAATCTCTACACTCAATGTATCTGTAAGACGCCCTGTTTTCACAGCCTCTTCCATCCGCGCACTTTCTTCCAAAATTGTTCGCAATTCAGAAGTCCCAAAATATCTCGTCTGCCCCATACATTTTTTGGCGGCAAAGGGATGTATTCCTGCCCTGGACGCAATCTCCTTCTGCGCATACCCTAATCTTTGCAGATCTTTCACCTGCAAAAGCAAACGAAACTGGCGTGTCATCAAATACAGAATCCGCATGGGCGGTTCCCGCAAAGCGAGCAAATCATAATATAGACTCAATGCCTTTCTCTGATTACCGTCCGCCACAGCGTTGATCATCTCAAAAATATGATTCGTGATCTGTGTCACACAAACCGCATCAATGTCCGCCACTGTGATTTCTTCACGCCCTAAGGTATAACAAAAGAGTTTTTCCAGCTCTTTCTGGATATTCTCCATATCCGTACCAACCTTATTTAGCAGATGGTTCAATGCCTTTTCCGTGATCTGCCTGTCCTCTCTTTTTACAAAGCCCAGTATCCATCGCTTCAGTGTCGCTTCATCCTGGAATGGGAGTTCCACAGCCCTCCCGTGGTTTTTGATCGCCTTATACATTTTACTCCGTTTATCAACTTCCGTTTCTATAAAAAGAAAGAACGTTGTATCCGGCGTTTCCTTCAAATAATCTGCCAAATCTGTAGCAGCACTTTTGAAAAATCCGGTATTCTCCAGCACAATCAACCGACGTTCTGCGAAAAAGGGCACGGTTTCTGCCAGATCAATGACTTCTTTTATATTAACATGTTTCCCCTCATAGTATGCATAATTCATCGTATCCCCTTCCGGCAACAACGCTTTCGACAGGCGATCCTTATACATTTTCTTCAGATATGCTTCTTCTCCGTAGAGGAGATATATATTTTTAAACTGTCCTGATTTCAAGTCCTCATTCAAACTTTTCATTTTCAAATATACAACTCCGTATCATTTTGCTCATTCATTATAATACATTTTTCTGTAAAACTCTACGGTAAAATGAAAGAATCTGTTAGTAGCTATCACTCATATATTGGATAACAAACCATCACAAAACATTTTAAAAATAGAAAAAGAAGGATACATTGTTCTTCATCAAACATACATCCTTCCCTTTTCTACTCCATTCTTACATCGACATATGCGATATAGACGGTATCTCAATATTATTACAGATAATTTTAACGAAATGTCTTCTACGCAAGCATCATTCTGTCATTCGCAAATTCTCCGCCGCTGACTTCTTCAAACTTAGCCAGCAGATCTGAGACATGCAATTGTTTCTTCTCCTCGCCAGCAACGTCATAAATGATTTTCCCTTCATGCATCATTATCAGACGATTTCCATGTGCAATGGCATCTTTCATATTATGTGTCACCATCATCGCAGTCAGACCATTCTCCTGAATAATTTTGTCTGAAATATCCAGTACTTTTGCCGCCGTTTTGGGGTCCAATGCCGCCGTATGTTCATCCAAAAGCAATAACTTTGGATGTTTCAACGCTGCCATCAAAAGTGTGACCGCCTGACGCTGTCCTCCGGAAAGGAGTCCTACTTTTGTGCTCAACCGTTCTTCCAGTCCCAGATCCAGTTCTTTTAATTTCTCCCGGAATTCTTTTCTTTCTTTCTTGGTGATGCCCCATCCAAGTCCGCGTCTTTCCCCTCTTCTGGCCGCAATTGCCATATTTTCATCAATCGACATGGTCGCGGCCGTTCCGGTCATCGGGTCCTGGAAAACCCTGCCCAGATATCCAGCCCTCTTGTGTTCTGGTAGATTCGTGATATCTGTACCATCCACAATAATTTTTCCCTGATCGACGAGCCAAACTCCAGCGATTGCATTCAAGGTAGTGGATTTTCCAGCTCCATTTCCTCCAATGATTGTCACAAAATCACCTGGGTTCAGATTCAGGCTCATTCCGTCTAAAGCGACCTTCTCGTTGATCGTTCCCGGATTAAACGTTTTGTAAATATTTTGAATCTCAAGCATGTATCCCATTTATCGCACCGCCCTTCTTCGTTTTGACGCATATTTCTCTTTCAGATAAGGTACCGCCAGGAAGCAGGCCACAACGATTGCAGAAAACAGCTTCATATAATCGGAAGGCATTCGCAGCCACAGCACTAAAGTATAAGCGATATAATAGAGAATTGCACCAACAAAAATGGCTGACAGCGTATACGCAAAGGTAAATCGTTTCCCTGCACAAAGTTTTCCAAATATTACTTCACTGATAATCACCGCCGCGAGTCCGATTACAATTGCTCCACGCCCGGAATTGACATCTGCGGCCCCCTGGTACTGTGCATATATTCCGCCGCATAAGCCTACCAGACCATTGGAAATCATCAACGCGACCACTTTTGTGAAGTTTGTATTGATCCCCTGTGCACGTGCCATCTGTTCATTACAACCTGTCGCTCGGATCGCAGAACCAATTTCTGTACCAAATAACCAGTAAGTAATCACTACCAGAATCAAGCAACCTGCAATCAGTTTTATAAAAAAGAAGGCGCTGTCATCTGCCGTGACATATCGAAGAGACGCCACCAAATTCTTCTGCCCGATTCCAATACTTTGATTTGCCTTTCCCATGATCCCAAGATTGACAGAGTATAAAGAAATTTGGGTCAGAATACTCGCAAGGATACCCGGTATTCCCAGAGCTGTATGCAAAAGACCTGTAGCCAATCCGCCGATCATACCTGCCAAAAAAGCAAAAATCAAAGCTACTGCCGGATGCATGCCTCCCTGAATCAGCATGACTGCCACCGCTCCGCCCGTAGCCAGCGAACCATCCACTGTCAAATCTGCAAAATCCAAAATACGGAAGGTAATGTATACTCCTACCGCCATGATTCCCCATATCAGTCCTTGCGCCACATTCCCTGGCAACGCGCGGACTAATGTCATCGGGTCCAACGAACCCAAATAATTCATCATATCTCTACATTCCTTTCTTATCTCTCACTGATTCTGCTCGTTCCCACAAGCAACAACAGACTGCCGCCGGAAATAAACTATCTCCGGCAACAGTCGTCTTTTTGTTTCTGTATTTTACTATACAATACAACAATTTTCGTAAATTATATTGTAACTATTCTGCTTCAATTGCCTCATAATCATCCGGAATGGTGATCCCAAGTTCTTCGCAGATCTCTGCATTGTACATCTTTGTTACTTTCGGTGCAGTCTCCACTTCCATGGTTGAAATATCTGCGCCATTTGCCAGAATCTCATATGCCATCTCACCAGCTCTGTATCCGATGTCATAGTAGCTGATGGAAAGAGTCGCAACTCCACAACCTACACAGATTCCCTGCTCACCTGCAATGACCGGAACTTTTGCCGGAAGGCATACATTGTTGACAATCTCTGTGTTGGAAGCAATCGTATTGTCCGTCGGAATATAAATTGCATCGCAATCTTCCACAGCATTCGTAATCACAGACTGAATCTCATTAGAATCTGCTACCGTATACTCCTGACACTCAATATCCGTATCCTCTAATGCTGCCGCAAAAAGCTCCGCCTGATATTTAGAATTCGCTTCCGCTGAACAATATAAGATTCCAACTTTCTTGGCATCCGGAACAAGCTCAATCAACATATCTGCCTGCTCATCAATCGGAGCAAGATCACTGGTTCCTGAAATATTCACACCCGTTGCTCCTGTCCAATCACTGATTTCCAGAGCCGTCGCATAATCTGTGATAGAAGTTCCAAGAATCGGAATGGTAGAAGTTGCCTGAGCCGCCGTCTGAAGCGGTAACGTTGCATTTGCAAGAATCAGATTAACATCTGCAGATACAAAATTATTGATAATAGTACTGCACATTGCCTGCTCACCCTGTGCATTTTGCAGATCGAACTCTACATTGTCTTCACCGAACTTCTCTTTACATGCATCCTGAAATCCCTCTGTCGCTGCATCCAGTGCTTCATGCTCTAACAACTGACAGATACCTATCTTATATGTAGTTCCATCACCTGCAGAATCATCGGAAGAAGAACTGCTTCCAGCATCTGTACTTCCAGAATTGTTTCCACCACATGCTGCCATAGAAAGTGTCATCGCTGACGCCATAAGAACCGCTAAAATTCTTTTCAATTTCATTTTCTATTCCTCCCTATTGTTTTTACGTTAAAGTTATGTAAGTTTAACGCAGAAAAGCGATATCTTTGACATTATACTCCCGGGAAAGGAATTCGTCAACTTTTTTTCACAGAAAATTCTCACACCTGAGAATTCACAAATGTACGTTATTTCTTCCCTTCCCAATCATATCCAAAACCCGCATTTATCTCCCAATATCCACTCTTCGGTGAACCATGGCGGATCAAGATTCCTCTCTCTCTGAGCTTTTTGATATTGGATTCAATATTTCTACTCGAAATACCGATTCGTTTTGCCATTTTTGCCGCAGAAAGTTGTTCATCCTCCGACAGAAGCACGAGAATCTTCCGCTGCGTATCATTCAAATTTTCTCCGATGTTTCTCCGATGTTTCTCCGATGCTTCTCCGATGTTTCTCTGATATTTTCCCGATGCCTCTCCTACACGTTTTCGATAATTTTTCGATATGCAACTATAATTTTTTTGATTTGTCGTCTGAGACAGATCACGAAACAGATTCACCCGAACCATTTCATCAAAAATCTGAAACTCCGGAACCGGGAGATGATAGTCCTTAGCGGCTTCCATAATTCTTCTGATCCCAGTTCCCCATGACTCAACCAGTCCCATCTGACTGAATACATTCGCAATAACTCTATTTCTGAGCTTGGAATGTCCATTCATAATCTCTTCGTACGTAAGCCCATTATAAAGCCCTCCAGGAGAAGTCACTTCCAGACGATCATCATAAATCGCAACCTGAACACAAGAAGAATCTGACAGATTGCGGTGACAATGCGCATTGATAATCATTTCACGGATTGCCTCCACCGGTAGTTCATAGGATTCTTTTCTTACCAACCCCTCTATTCTAGCTCCCAAACGAATATTTCTTAAGACAAAGTTCGTTGCCTCCTCAATCTGTTCATAAATCGGTCCTGTAAATTCCCGTTTATCAAGAAAGACACTTCTTTCGATTCCTTTGAATACGGCACACTGCGTTTTAGAAAATGGAAAATAATCGGAAGTTAACAGCATAAACGCGTTTGATGCCATGGTACTTTCACCATCTTTTTTCAGCAATTTCCAATTTATAAGCTGAGATTCTGTCACTTCACGTCCCGATAAACCCGCTTCTCTCCGATATCTCATAATATCTTCACAAAGTTTCTTTACTGCCCTGTCTGTCGCCTCACATCCCACGCAGACCAGTTCATCCCACGAAATTCTCGCGCCTTCCATCTCCAACTCCCTAATTTTTTCTGGATGCGCCAACCTGGTCGTACCGGCAACACGGATATAAGTTCCATCATCTCTTCCTTTGGACTTCAAATAATACGGTCGATTCGCTCCCGGCACAACTGTAACGACAATCACCGTCTTTCCAGCTATAGTCTGCGGCTCAATATTCGGAACAATCTGCGGCACACAGGAATCCGAGACAGCATTTGAGATACTGTCCATCACCGAGAAAACAAAATCTTTGTCTATACCAACCACTTTCCTGGTTTTGTCATCAATCCCAACAATCAGATGTCCGCCCTGTGTATTGGCAAAAGCAATGATTGTTTTCGTATAGTTTTCTGATTTCTTAGGAAGCATCACTTTAAATTCTACATTTTTTGATTCACCGTGAATCATTTCTTCTATTGTCATCTAAATAGCCTCCTCACTATGAACATGCAGGTTTACAACAACCGAAACACCTGCTCCGCCGCAGCAAATAAATTTGCCTTCGCACAGTCCGGACGCATGGCCTCCTCCAGCGTCGTAATCCCTCGAACAATCGGAAAAAATGCGTCAATCCCTTCTGCATTACATGCTCCTGCATCTTCCGTCACACTGCCCGCAAAAGCAACGACTTTGGCTCCGTATTTTTTTGCCAGCTTTGCCACGCCAATCGGCGCTTTTCCCATAGCAGTCTGATGATCCAGTCTTCCCTCCCCCGTAACCACAACATCGGCGTTTTTGATTTCCGTTTCCAATCCAACTGCATCCAGAACCAACTCAATCCCCGGCGTCAATTTTCCATTCAAGAAACTTAAGAAGGCATAACCCAATCCACCGGCGGCTCCCGCACCTTCCACATTCTCGAAACGGCTGCTAAATGTTTCCGTCACGACTCTTGCATAATTCCTCATTCCCTGATCCAAAGGTTCTCTGAGCGTTTCTGTCACGCCCTTCTGCGGTCCATAAATATATGTGGCCCCATTTTCCCCGCACAGAGGATTTTTTACATCGCATGCGATCTGAAAATCACACATTTTTAAAAGCGGATGAATATTTTTTGTTCGGATGCTTTTGATTTTCGCCAGTGCCTGTCCACCCTCACCGGCATCCGCGCCATTCTCATCCAGGAACTCATATCCCAGAGCTTTCAACATCCCGATTCCCCCATCATTCGTCGCGCTACCTCCGATCCCGACGATAAACTTCCGGTATCCCTGCTCTATAGCATGTCGGATCATTTCACCCACACCGAGGGTGGTTGCCCTCATGGGATTCTTTTCCTCCTCAGATACCAGCATAATTCCTGCTGCAGAAGCCATCTCGAGAATCACTGTATTCTCTGTCTCCAGACATCCGTAGTATGTCGACACTGAAGCCCCAAGCGGTCCCGTCACGGTGAGCCGCACCTTTTTACCTCCCAGGCCATCAATTAGAGAGTCCGTTGTCCCCTCCCCGCCGTCAGCCAGCGGTTTTACCACAACGTCTGCCTCAGGCTTTACCGACAATACTGCAGAACGAATCGTATTCCCTGCTTCTACCGAAGAAAGACTTCCCTTAAATGAATCAATTGCAATTACTACTTTCATCTCTTCTATCTCTCCTTCTTTTCTTTTTCTACAACTGAAATACGATACCCAGAGCCGCCCCCGCGACAATCCAACAAAGCGGGTGCAGCTTTTTCAGCGGCTTCACCATCATCAGAGCAAACATCACAAGGCACAACAGGATTCCCAAATAATCCAATTGCATTTTCCCGTTTTTCGTCAGGAGAAACGTTATCTGCAAAAGTTCCCACACCGCATAACCAATCAACGCCGCCACCGTAGGGCGAATTCCATAAAATGCTGATTTCACAACCGTATTTTCGCTGAAATTTTCCATAAATTTGGCAATAATCACGATAATCACCAGGGCTGGCACCGTCAACGCGACCGTTGCCAGTATGGCTCCTGAAATTCCTGCCGCATTATAGCCCGCATAAGTCGCCATGTTCACCCCTATCGGTCCCGGAGTACTCTGACTGATTGCAACCATATTGGACAATTCTGCCTTTGTGTACCAGTCATATTTTGTAGTCAAGTCGACAAGAAATGGCAGCGTTGCCATTCCCCCGCCAACTGAAAAAAGTCCGATCTTAAAAAATTCGATAAAGAGTTGTAAATAAACCATAACTTATTTCCTCTCCTCCCGCTTCTTCGCAATCACACCAATCCCCGCTGCTAAAACAATGATCAATGCAAGCGGCACTGGTGTAAAACAGGCAAGGACAAAGGAAACAAGAAAAAGGAGAATTCCCAATTTGTCCACGATCCCTTTACGCATGGTAGAAATTACAGTTTCCAACATCATTGCACATACTGCAACCCGGATTCCGGCGAGAGCGTGCTGTACAACCGGCAAGTCAATAAAATTCTGCAATACGGAAGCGACCAGACAGATAATCAAAATGGACGGCGAGATCATTCCAAAGGTCGCACAAATACTTCCCACAATTCCAGCTTCTTTATGTCCGATATAAGTCGCCGTATTTACCGCAATGATTCCTGGCGTACATTGGCCGATGGCGTAAATATCAAGGACTTCCTCTTCCGTCACCCAGTGATGCTTCTCGACCACCTCCCGTCGCAGAAGTGGAAGCATTGCCAGTCCTCCTCCAAATAAAATGACGCCGATCCCAAAAAAGCAGCTGTACAACTCTCTTAATTTTTTCATATCCATTTCCTCTATTTCCTGCAAATTTCCGTTGTATAAGAACGGCTTAATAATTCTCAGCCTCCTGCATGATATCCCACTATCAAATTAAATCTAAATATGAAATCGATACCTGCCTTTTCCATGCCCAGCAACAGGTAGTATCAATTTTTCCTTTTTCATTTTTTTTATTAGCTCTCCTGCTGGAGAAGATGTGATTCCAGTTATTCTCATTACATCGGCTCTTGAAAAAAACATATCATTGCCAATCTGCTCATACAATCGCAAGATTTTTCTCTTCGCAGATGTGCTTACTTTCGAATCATTTATTTTATCCTCAAACAATTGTTTTTCATTCGAAACAACTGTTTCTCTACCCTCAAACAACTGACTTTTCTGCGGAACAACTGTTTCTCTACCCCAAAACAACTGTTTCTCATTCAAAACAATTGCTTTTTCGTTTTCAAACGAATGATTTTTACTCCATGCATTTGCTTCTTTCATCGCAACATTATAATTCAAATTATAAAGCGTCACCCAAAATGAAGATGCGTCTGAATAGAATACTGGTTCTACTTCTGGACGATAATTGACCGCTCTATGATAATCATCCTTAATCTTTTTAAAACCGCTTCCTCTTCGTTCCATGTAGTTCATTCGACTAAAAACATCTGCAATAATCGGATTCCGCCGTCTGGAAGGTACATGATCTATATCGAGATTCTGCACAAAAGAACCGTCAAACATACCACCGGGAGAATAAATTTCCATCCGGTCATCATAAATATCAATGTGTACTTCGCTTCCCAATTCCAGATAATCTCGGTGAATCAATCCATTCACGATACACTCAAGCGCCGCCCGTTCCGGTATGTCCGGCATCTCAAGACGCCCATCTGGGATTTTCCTCCACCGTTTCTTCGTATTATTTTTCACAAATTCTTCTCCGCCTTGGAGCAGTATGAGCAAGCTTCCGTCAAATTCCTTGTCATCCAACGCTTCCATCACTCCAGACGCTTTGTCCAGACCATTCCAACGAGTACAAAAAAGTCTGGAATGACGCATTGGTGATTCGTCTGCTAATAAAGCTCCTGCATTGGTAAGCATCCCATTCTCGTCTACCAGCCCGAACGAAATAAAATCTGCCTCTTCCAGTTCTTTACCGGTTCGCTGCCGATATACTGACCGGAGCTTTGTAAAAGCATAATTCTCATATGGATAATGTGAAGACAAACTATCATACGTCCGATTACTTCCACGCAGTACCAGCCGTTTCAAATCAACCGCTCCGGCTTGTACACTTTCATTTCCAACACGTACAAATGCAGTTCTACTCCCATCCCCCACATAATAGTATGGAGTTTCTATCCCTGACAATATCCGCAGAATAATAAACTGTTTTCCATTTTCCTCATGAAGTTCCAAGTCTGTCTGCGGAATTGGATCCATTCTCGTTTTTATGATTTCACTGATTTTCTCAGAATCTCGCCGGGAATCTGTAAGACCAACCAACGTATCATCATCTGCCACTCCAAAAAACAAAATTCCGCCTTTACCATTTGCAAAAGCACTGACACTTTTCAGCCAGCTCTTAGGTCTTTTTTCTTCTAATTTGAGCTTTTTATCATATTCGTTTGATTCACCAATAAAATCTGATATGGACATAAACTCTCCTTTATCTAATTTTTCTGATAAAAATTGTTTTAAACTTCAGCTCTATTTTTTGCGACCGAAGGTCTGCACCATGTATTTTTCTTAAGTTTTCTTAACAATTAACTCTGACAGCCTGAATCCCGTCCAGAACCCACTCTGCACAGTGCCCCCAGGTCAGATTCAAAAGCGCTTTCTCATGACCGTTTTGAATTATTTCCTCTGCCAATTCCTGATCCTCAAGCAGCCGCTCTGCAATTGCCGGAAGTTCTTCCAAATGGTTCAAGTCATAGAAAGCGATATCCTGTCCGTCGACAAAATTATCCTCAAGCCAACGGCTAGTATCCGTTAAGGGCACTGAATGCTGCAGCAGCGTATTGGCAATCCGGTCATGGCTCCCATTTTTAAACCAGGGCATCACATTCAGATTAATCTTTGCATCTGCCATCATAGGCAGGGTCTTTGCATAGGCAACTCGATCATCCAGGCGGTGTACATTTTTGCAATTGATGGACGGATGATTTTCCCATCCTTTCCCCAGAAGATAAAGCGGTATTCCCGACTCCGCCAATACTTTCACCACCTTCTCTCTCTGGTACTGGCGAATCGCCCAGTCTGCACAGACAGAGCCATTCATCAGAATTTTGACAGCATCCATGGAAAGCTGCCACCCCAACTGATTAATGGTGTACAGAACCGCCTGCTCTGTTGTAAATCCGGAATGTTCCTTCAGATTCTGATACATGAATCTATAAAATTCATCCATAGACGTACCGTCGCTGAAACGCAGCAGCATCTGTTCCTTCATCTTGGAAAACATGGACTCCGGCTGATAGTAGGTAGCCGAAAAAAGAATTTCATATTTTCGCTCTTTATAAGGAATGACTTGAATATCTTTCCTCGGCGCCGCGCCGACGTGGGGCATAAAAAGCACATAGGGAACCTTATCCCCAAAATATTCTCTAACATAGGTCACATGATCCCTGTCACAACAGAATAAAAGATATCGCCTGGGATGTTTTTCAAGGGTAGGATGAAACCGAAGCGGATGGTCCATCAAAATATCCACCACCACCGCCTCATGGGCATCCCACAATTGAATAAATACGTCTTCTCTCGTACCTAATCCGTCAAAACAAATTACAGCATCTACCTTTTTGGAAACAAACTGTTCGAACTCCCGATAAGAGCAGGAATTCTCCGCTTGCAGCTCTCGCAGATCCAAAATGCAGGTTTCATTTCCCCTGCGCTGAAACTCATTTACAAGCTGATCTGTAAAAAAATTAAATGATTCTGTCTCCGAATAGAATAAAACGATTCTCATAGCCTTCCCCTTGCATATTTCTGTTGACGACACTGTTCCAAAACAAAACTCACTCATCTGTCTAATGAGTTCAGTATATCATTATTCTTCGGCTCTGGGAAGATTATGTTTTTTGTCTTCTTAAAATCCTGGGTTATCAATATAGAAAATTCATCTAAACAGAATTTCTCAAAATTTTAAATTCCAATCAGAATTTCCTTGATCAAAAAAAACGCAGAAAAGCTTATGTATACACTTCACCGACCTTGTCGAAGCATAACGGTTTCCACCAAACTGGAAACGTTCCAAATACCATACATTTGCCTCCCAGTTTATATCTTTAACCCGTAAGAAAAGGATTCTCTGTTCCATATCCACAATCTGATGATATCTGTTCTTTACAAGTAGTATCTCTTTTGCTTTATTAAAATAATCATTAATCTGATCCTACTCTAACCGTGTAAGATCTGAAATCCCCTATCAATGCAATGCATTTATAAGAAATGTCGAGGTACGGGATAGCTCTGTTTCAGCTCACAAGTACAAAGAAAGCCCTGAAACATATTTTCTCCAGAGCCTTCATGTACCTGTGTTCATTGTTATCCATTTTCTGCCAGCATAACCTTACACCGTTTTTTATAGCATGCAATCCCATATTTCAAAATATTCTCTACCCCATCGTCTTCAAGATAATCTTCATACCTGGTATACTTGATCTGCTTCAGTGCCTCCTTACATGCCCTCTCCAGATCTCCATCATGCGCATACTTTACCTCAATGATAATTCCCATATCACCGGTATCCGGTTCTGCAAGAATATCCGCATAGCCCTCTCCCATCTCTCTGTTGGAGGAGATCCCCCACCTGGTTTTTACCCCTAAGATTCCAAGCAGAACACCATGATAAAAATTTTCTTTCATGCCTATTCTAACAGCCGTATCACGAATACTGATGATCCTCCTTAAATATTCTGTGAAAATTTTTTCCACATTTTCTGTATCTTTATTTTGCAGGGCATCACAGAAACGGGTCAGCATCTCCCCGTCTTTCCGGACATTCTCCTTAAAAAATTCCATAATCTGTGTCTCAAAAATATCCCGGATTTCCAAATTGGGAATTGCCAGTTTCATCCGTCTCCCCTCTGCTTTCC